>JBEENF010000208.1:0-6897 GCA_041192325.1 Verrucomicrobiota bacterium | reverse complement strand
GGCCAGTTCGACAACAGCGTCTCGTCCAGATCGAAGATCACGGTCATCCGTCCCTCCCTGGCCGCGGTCGCCGGGTCCCGGGCCGTTCGCGCGCGCTGTTCAATCCACCACCCGGCCCGCGTCGCCACCGCTGAAATCTGCCGCGCATAATCGCCCGATTCGACATACGCCCGGATCTCCTGCTTGAGCAGCGAAAGATTACGCGGTTCAGCCGTGGGGGTCGTGCAACCCGCAACGAGGAAGGCAACGGCCACGCTCAGCAGTGATAAGGCGAAATTTTGCACCAGAGGCATGCGGAGTCGTCGCGATCTCAAGCGAAACGCGCTCTACTTGCCAGGGTCACAATCCGGTGACTGCGCCCTCGTGCCGAAAAACCACAGCCGGCGGAGTTTCGGCAAAGTCCGAACTCGCGCGACACCCGTGTCGTCCACCAATGTACCGGTGAGATTTAGGGTCTCCAGTTTGTCCAGCGACTGCAACGCGGACAATCCGTCCGAAGTCACCGCGGTGCGCGAGAGGTCGAGCGTCCTAAGGTTTGGCCAGCTCGCCACCGATTTGAGGCCCGCGTCGGTCACTTTGGTGCGCGCCAGTTCGGCATCGACAATCAGTTCCGCGACGGACGCGAGCCGGCTCAACGTGGCATCGTCGCATCGCGCGGGCGCGCTGACGGTGCGCAAAACGAGACCATCGCGCGGGAGCGCGGAACGCGGGGCAAGCCGCACATTCAGCGCAGCTTCGAGGGCGGCGATTTCCTGCGCGCGCGGCCGCCAGTCGGGCGCCAGCGGCAGTGCCGCCGGTTTCGGCGTGAGCGGCGCAGGCGCGTTCGGAAACGCGCTCACGGGCGCCGTGGGGGAGGCTCCACTCGCGATCCAAAGCTCAAGGATCTTTACCTCGTTCGCGGTGAGCCGCGGCTTCCCGTCGCTCGGCATGACATCCTCGTCGTCCCCGGGAAGGGTGATGCGCCGGTAGAGTTCACTTTCCCCGACCTTTCCCGGGGCGACGATTTTCCCTCCCTCCCCTCCGCGTTGCAAAAACTCGTACGTGTCGAGTCGCAGTCCGGATTTCTGCTTCTCCTCCCCATGGCACACCGTGCAGTTGCGGTCCAAAATCGGGGCCACGCGCGCTTGAAAAAAAGTTGGCTCGCCCCACGCGGTTGCGCCGGCCACCAGGCTCACCACCAAATACAACTTTCTCCGCAGAGAAAAACCAGTCGCCACCCGTGAAATCATGGTCGGCCAAATCGGGATATCAAAGGCGCCGGGGCACTGCCCGCGCGCACGGTCAGGCGAGGATTCCATCGATGATTTTGGCCGGTAACACGCCCGTGAGCTTCTGATCCAGTCCCTGGAACTTGAACGTAAGGCGGCTGTGATCGATGCCGAACAAGTGCAGAATGGTCGCGTGCAAATCACGAATGTGCACCGGATCTTTGACGATGTTGTACGAGAAATCGTCGGTCTCACCGAACGCCAGGCCGGGTTTCACTCCCGCCCCCGCCATCCACATGCTGAAACATCGGGGATGATGATCGCGCCCGTAAAGGTCGCGTTTCAATCCGCCTTGGGAATAGACGGTGCGGCCAAACTCCCCGCCCCAGATTACCAGCGTGTCATCCAACATGCCGCGACGCTTGAGGTCAGCGACCAGGGCATAGGTCGGTCGGTCGGAATCTTCGCACAGCGCCGCCAGCCGGCCCGGCACATCGGAGTGAGTGTCCCAACTCCGCAGGAACACCTGCGAAAATCTCACGCCTCGTTCCGCCATCCGCCGCGCCATCAGGCAATTGTAGGCGAAGGTGCCCGGCTCCTTCGCTTTCGGCCCATAAAGATCCCAGGTCGATGCCGGCTCGTCCGACAAATTGGTCAGCTCGGGGACCGAGGTCTGCATCCGAAACGCCATTTCATACTGCGCGATCCGGGCGTTCGTTTCGGGATCACCGACGCGTTCGAAGAGCTGCCGATTCAAAGCATTGACGCCGTCGATCATCGCCCGGCGCGCGTCGGAATTGAGGCCTTTCGGATTGTTCAAATAAAGCACGGGGTCGTGGCCGGCCCGTAAAGCCACCGCCGCATGCTCCGGCGAAAGGAAGCCGGCGGACCACAGCCGGTTCGAGAGCGCCTGCACGTTTTTTACCACCGGCATTTTCGACGTCATCACCACAAACGTCGGCAATTCCTCGTTCATTGCGCCCAACCCGTAGGAAAGCCAGGAGCCGATCGACGGACGCCCCGGAAACATGTTGCCCGTGGTGATCTGCAAGATCGCCGGCTCGTGATTGATCGCCTCCGTGTGGAGCGATTTGATCACGGCGATTTCATCCGCGATCTTTGCGGTCCACGGAAACAATTCCGAGACCCAATGCCCCGCTTTGCCGTGCTGCTGGAACTTGAACATGCTGGGCGCAATGGGCAGTCGCGGCTGGCTGGCCGTCATGCCGGTGAGCACTTGTCCCCCGCGCACCGACTCCGGCAGATCCTTGTCGAACAAGGCGGCGAGGCCGGGCTTGTAGTCCCAGGTCTCCAGCTGCGACGGCGCACCCGCCATGAAAAGATAAATGGCGCGCTTGGCCTTGGGCGCGAAGTGCGGACGGATTTCGGTTCCGGACGCGGCGTTGGCCAGCATCTGCGGCGCGGATTTTCCCAGGATCGTGGCGAGACCGGCCCACGCCAGCGCCTTGGCGCCGCGGCCGAAGAAATGCCGCCGGGTTTCGAGCTCGAGCCATTCGCGCTTGAGCGATTCGGCCACGGGCAAATCCCACACCGTCGGGTGTTCCCTGGCATGATCGGAACAGAGGTGCGCATGAGGATCGCGCTGGTCGTAGGGCAACATGGATTACACGATTCGTGGTCGCACCAGTCGGGGTCTCATTTGGTCAGGAATTCGTCGAGGTTGAGAAACGCGCTGGCGAGCAACGTCCACGCGCCGAGCTCCCGGGCGTCCAACGTGGCATCCACCGCGGACTCGCCCACCGTGAGCAACGCTTTCGCCTCATCGGCCCGAGTCGCAAAATGCGCGCGATAACGTTTCAAAGACTGACCGGTCAGGACCGTTTCTTCTTTGGAAAGATAACGACCGAGCGTGGCGCGCGTGAGCAAAGCCAGACGCGCCGCATCGCTGGGACCCGCGTGCAGCGCGCGTTCCGCGAGCTTTCGCGCCGCCTCCACCCACTGCGGATCGTTCATGGTGACGAACGCCTGGAGCGGCGTGTTGGTCCGGGCGCGGCGCGTGCACGCCACCTCGCGCGACGTGGCGTCGAAGGTCTCCATTCCCGGCGGGGGCGAGGCGCGCTTCCAGAACGTGTAGACGCTGCGGCGATACAGATTCTCCCCGTGATCCGGTTCGTAGTGTTTCGTATTCGACTCAGGCATGGCCACTTCCTCCCACAGCCCGGGGGGTTGATAGGGTTTTACCGACGGGCCGCCAAGTTTCTCGACGAGCAACCCGGAAGCGGTCAGCGCAGCATCCCGGAGCACTTCGCCATCCATGCGAAACCGGGGTCCGCGCGAGAGCCACCGGTTGGCCGGATCTTTCGCCAACCGGTCGGGGGTCACGCGCGCGGACTGCCGGTAGGTCGCGGACATCACAATCAGCTTGTAGAGTTTCTTCACGTCCCAGCCACTTTCCCGAAACTCCACCGCCAGCCAGTCGAGTAACTCGGGATGGGACGGGCGCGAGCCCATCACCCCAAAATCTCCCGACGTTTCGACGAGACCCCGGCCAAACACTTCCTGCCACATCCGATTCACCGTGACGCGCGCAAACAGTGGCTGCGCCGGTGAGAGCAGCCATTCGGCCAGGCCGCGGCGATTGGGCGGTGCGTCAGCCGGAAGTTTCGGCAGGAAGTGTGGCGTTTCCGGTCCGACGCGCTGAACGCGCGCATAGTAGTCGCCGCGTTTCAGCAGGTCAGCGTAAGCGGGCGACGGTTTCTCCACGGCGATAAGCGTCGGGGTACCGTCGGAAGTCAGCGCGTCAAAGGCGGCTTGGTGGGCGCCGATGGCGGCAACGAGCGACTGGGTCCCGGCGTCCACTTCTCCCAGAAAATAACGGTCGGCCGCGACAAACGCCTCGTCGGTGCTCCATTGGGCGGGATCGGGTTGCCGCGCGACAATTTCCGCCGCCACGTCCTCAAACGGCAAACGCGCCACTTCGGCGGCGCCGAGCGCCCGCTGATAAAAACGCACGTCCTGAAATCGCGTTTCGCGCATCGGCTGCGCGTCATCGCGTCGACCGAGGTGGGTCGTGGCGTCCGTGCGAATGGAGCCCTTCGCGAGCGCATCCAGTTTCACCTCGGTTTCCACCGGGCGGCCGTTGACGTACACTTTGAGGCCGGCGGCCTTGCGCGATCCATCGTAGGTAAAAAACACGTGGAGCCACTCGTCCCGCGTGAACGTTTCCTTCGTGGTAACAATCAGCCCCGTGCGGGGCGCATCACCGATAAGATTCACCGTAAACTTCAGCGCGTCGTGATATATCTCCCAGCCGGATCCGCTCCTGCCCTCCACATCCCGCATGCGCGCGAACAAAGAGCCGTTGCCGGTTCCGGTTCTCACGCCGCCGCCTGGTTTTGCGCGCAGCATCAGCCAGCCCCCCGCGGAAAACTTTTGATCCGCCTCGACATCGCCGGTCTGCCCGAGCGCGAGCCGGGTGAAGATGTCCATCCGCATCGACGGCCACAGCCAGCTGTTTTCACCCCAGATCAGGGGATTCGTATCTGCCTTGAAACTCGGCACGCCCCCCGGAGCGCTGTTCTTCACCCAATCTCCTGACGCTTCGTCCAAGCGCAGGCGCAATTCAAGACCTTCCGTCGGAACTGGCTGCGGTCGATTGCCACCGGCCAGCCAGGTGGCGACCAGTTTCGTCGCTTGGCTGCGACGGGCCGCGAGTTTTTCCTGCAGCGCGGCGCGTTGGGCCAGCACGGCCTCAGCCGCGGCGCGATTCTCGTCTTTGGGCAATCGCAGCAGCGGACCCGGGTCGGCGATATTCAA
Source organism: Verrucomicrobiota bacterium (assembly GCA_041192325.1). Classification (GTDB taxonomy): domain Bacteria; phylum Verrucomicrobiota; class Verrucomicrobiia; order Opitutales; family Opitutaceae; genus ER46. The sequence continues at coordinate 1,912 of JBEENF010000208.1, read as the reverse complement.
GTCCCACGGTTTCTCCGTGGTGTTGCCGAGAAATGCCGCCAACCCGTAGAAGTCCCGTTGCGAAATCGGGTCAAATTTGTGGTCATGGCACGCCGCGCAGCCCGTCGTGAGACCGAGAAACGTGAGACCGAACGCCTCGACGCGATCGCGCGTCTGGTTGACGTAAACCTCCTCCGTGACTGTTCCGCCTTCGTTGGTCGTGAGGTTGCACCGCATGAAGCCCGTGGCCGCCAGTTCATCGAGCGTGGCCGCGGGCAACAAATCGCCGGCCAGTTGCTCCTTAACGAAACGGTCGAATGGCTTGTTCGTGTTAAAAGCCCGCATGAGATAATCGCGATACGGCCAGATCGCGCGGTAATTATCGAAGTGGAGGCCATGGGTATCCGCATAGCGGACGTAATCGAGCCAGTAGCGCGCACGGTGTTCGCCGAAGCGCGGGCTCGCGAGCAAGCGATCGACCACGCGTTCATACCCGGCGGGAGTCTGGTCCGCTTCGAACGCGTCGATTTCAGCCGGGGTTGGCGGAAGCCCCGTCAAGTCAAAGGTGACCCGGCGCAGCAACTCCGTGCGATCGGCCTCGGGGGAATGGGTCAGCCCTTCGCGTTCCAGGGACGCGAGCACGAACTGATCCACGGCATGGCGGTCCCCGGTTCGCTTGCCCGCGGCAGGGGCGGGAACCGGCGGTCGCTGGGGCGCGATGAACGCCCAATGCTCCTGATATTCCGCGCCCTCCGCCACCCAGCGCCGGAGCAGTGCTTTCTGTTCCGGTCCGAGTGTTTTGTGCGCCTCGGGGGGAGGCATGATTTCCTTTTCCTTGTCCGATTCGATGCGCCGAACGAGCGGGCTGTGATCCGGGTCACCGGCAATGATGACCTTGCCCCCTTCCTTGCGCGGCGCGAAGGCAAACTCCGGCCGATCCAGCCGCAACTCGCCCTTGCGTGAACCGGGATCCGGTCCGTGGCAGGCGTAACAATTCTCCGACAGAATCGGGAGAATGTGCTCGTTGAACGAGAGTTTTGTGGCGACCGCTGGCGCGGAAGCCGGGGGCTTTTGCGCCACCTCGCCTCCGCCACAGCCCGCCAGCCCAAGCACCATTGCTCCAGCCGCCAAGAACCCGAAAGCGGGAGCCATGCTAAAGGGGAAGCGCGGGAAGGGGGAACTGCGCACGCGGAAACCATTGCTTTCCTGTTCGTGAGCGCAAGCGAAGTTCGGCCGTGAGCTCCCGAAGCGCGCCCCTGGGCGGACCATTCCCCCTTGGTCCCGACCCGGCGGCGGACGCGACTTTAAACCGCGCGGGCGAATTGCCCGGTGGCCCACAATTCCCTTGTCCAAACCCCGCGCCGGACACTATACCGCTTCCCCGCTTTCGAAGCGCTCCCTCCTTTGCGCACGCGCGTCTGCCGCTGATCGCCTGCGCTCGTTTCCAACGGCATGAACATTAGTTTTTAACCCCTGATCGCAATGAGTGACACCCACATTCCGATGATTCCCTGCAACGTTGCCGGCCCGCTTGGCGTGCTGCATCTGCCCCGTCTCTGGCTTAAGGTTTCCCTGGAAGCGCGCGGCAAGCTCGCCCCCGGCTACCCGGGCATCGGCAAGGGTTATGATCAAATGGTGATTACTGGACTCGGTCTCAATGCCGATGCCGTACGCAAATTCGTCACGGATAAGAAACCCACCTATGCGCAATTCGAAACGTGGGTGAAGGCGCAGCCCGGCGTAAAGCTGGACCGCGCCTCGGTCTACCGGCTCAATCAATCGATTTTGAATTATCATCACGACGACGCGACGCAGAAGGAAATCCGCACCGCCGCGGGCTTTCCGGACGATGGCTCGGTGCTGGGGGCCGCGGTCGAACTCAACGCGCTGGACGACTGGCAGGCTTTCCACTCGGCCGTGCTCCGCTGACGTG
>JBEENF010000207.1:0-6901 GCA_041192325.1 Verrucomicrobiota bacterium | reverse complement strand
CGAACCGAGTCGCGGTTTGCGGTCAGGATTTTTAGCGGTGTCCGGCTGATTGATGTCCCAGATTTGCACCTGCGGTACCCCGCGGAGGTAGATACCGGAGTCGGCCTTTGCCACGGTCTTGTAATCGATAAGTAACTCGAAATTGCCGTAATCCTTTTCCGTCGTGGCGTAGGCGCCGAAGCCGTCGTTCACGAGTTCATCGCGCTCCACGTACCAGTGCGCCTTGCCGGGCATCGTCTTGCTCGGTTCCATCATGCTGGCGGTCCATTTGGCGATTTGCGCGGCGCGGTCGCCCTCGGGCATGGCCAGGAGCTTGCGGTGATCAAACGTCTGGCCGCCGCGCCATCCTTTCAGGTCCTTGCCGTTGAAGAGCGCGATGAAACCTTTCGGGGGTTGGGCGGCGTGGCAGAATCCTGCGCCCAGAAGGAACAGGAGAATCAATGGGAGTCTTTTCATATGGGTATATTTCGAGGAGAACGGGAAAGGGGGATGGCCGCGACCGCAAACCGGCCGGAACAGCGGGACACGCTCAGTCCTGGGGATAAAATTCAGGACGAAAGCGCGACGCATAGAGGCCCGTGGCTTTGGCCAGATCGAGGTCTGCCACCAATAACTCTTCCTCGCCGCAAGGCACATGCGCGATGAGCCTGCCATCGGGATCGATCAACGAGGTCGCCGAATTTTGGCTGCGCATCACCTCATTTACGCTGGCGAAAAAAATGGAGTTTTCCTTCGCGCGAAGAACCATCGCCATCTCGTAATAGGACTCGCCCCACTTCGGCGCCGGACCTTTGCGCGGGCGATCTCCTCCAGTCACCTGCGGCTGAAAGACGATTTTGGCGCCACGCACCGCCGCCCAGCGCACCGTCTCCGGATAGCGCCAGCCTTCGTGGCATACCACTACCCCAAAGGGAACTCCGCGGACATTAAACATGCGTCGCAGGCCCTCCGGCACATAGTTCTGCGACTCACCGCCCGGCGTAATCTGATCCTTCGTCTGATGGCCTTGGACGGTTCCATCCGCGGAGATGACCACGGCGCGATTTTCCAAGCCGCGAACACTCGTCCACTCCACGCCAACAATCGCGCTGACGCCGTGCTGGCGGCAGGCGGCGCAAATCTCCGCCAACGCCCGTTCGATTGCGCCTTGGTCGGGGGCCGGCAAAGTGGCGTCGATGCCCGCGCCACGGAGGCCGGGGAGGTACGTTTCCGAAAAGCAGACGATATCCACTTTTTTTGCGGCACAATCCGCGAGCACGCCCTTGATTTTCTCGACGCTGGCCGAAACCGTTTCGCCGCGTCTTACCGCCGCCAGCCCGACGCGCAACATGGCGGGCGTTTCCGCTGCCACCATCAGGACTGTAAGCAGGAGGCCGAAACCGTGGAGGAGAGAAGATTTCATGGCGGAGGCGGGGTTGCGCGGCAGCAGCAACGCATCTTGGCCGGTGAGTGGACCCCGTCAATGCGCAGCGCGCGAACTGTTGAACTGGTGTCAGCTGTGGCCAGGGAAAGAACCGGTCCGGAGTGCCCGGTTCATTTGTTGGCGAAGCCGGTGCTGCGGCCTACGTGGCAACAAGGTGGGATCCGAGTTACTTCCCCGTTGGCTTGACCTGCGGGCTAAAGGTTCCCGTTTCCGCGGCGTGCACAAAGCCCTCGGTCACACTCTTGAGGTTTTCCCAGCGTCGCCGGATGTTTTTTGCTTCTTCCGCATTAATAATGCTGTCGGAGGAAGCAGTCGCGATGGTCGCCAGCATGTCGGCGAAATCCTGCACGATATCGTTTGTGAGGGGAACCAGCGATTGCAACGGGGCCGCCGCCTGCGGATTCCGAATAAAGAATCCTCCCGCCTGCTCGCACACCCACTGCGCGGGACGGGTATCGCCGGTAATGCGGATGAGCTGACCCACGCGATCCAGGGGACTGCTGGCTCCGCTCCCGCTTGATCCGTCGGCTGGTTCGGCCCATTTGTAGATGAGGGACAGCGACAATCCCATTTCCGCCGCAATTTGTTTGGCGCTCGTTTTCTTTAAGACTTCCCGCATCAGCTCGTGAGATTCCATACTTGGGGCAGCGTGCAATCCCATTAGGGAAACGCAATCTCGCGCACCAGCCGGCCAAATAACCCCGGTTACGACACTGTGGCTGCTTTTTTTGCGTGCCTCCACCCTCTTGCCTGTGGCTTACTGAGCATTCCTTTTCTTTTCCCATGAACATTCACGAGTATCAGGCCAAGGCTCTCTTCGAGAAATACGGCGTTCCGGTCCCGCAAGGCGCGGCGGCCAAAAACGCCGACGAGATGGCCGCAGCGCTGGCGCAACTGCCGGAAGGCCCGACGATGGTGAAATCCCAGATCCATGCCGGCGGCCGGGGCAAGGGCACTTTCACCGATGGCTTCAAGGGCGGGGTTAAATTCTGCAAGACCAAGGCCGAGGCGAAAGACATTGCCGCGCGAATGCTCGGCAACACGCTGGTCACGATCCAGACCGGCCCGGCCGGCCGCAAGGTCCAGACCGTCTACTTCACCGTCGCGAGCGACATCAAAAAGGAATACTACCTCGCGATCCTGCTCGACCGCGCGACATCCAAGCCGGTGATTGTGGCCTCGACCGAAGGTGGGGTGGAAATCGAAAAGGTGGCGCACGATACCCCCGAGAAACTTCACAAGATTTTCGTCGATCCCGCCTATGGTTTGGCCGAGTTCCAAGTCCGCGAGCTGGTTTTCAAACTGCGATTTAATCCCGTCGAAGCAAAGAATGCCGCGAAACTCATTCGCAATCTTTACCGCATGTATTGGGAAACGGATGCGGCCATGGTGGAAGTCAATCCCCTGATCACCACCCCGAAGGACGATGTGCTCGCGCTGGATGCCAAAGTTTCGTTCGACGACAATTCCCTGTTTCGCCACCCCGAACTCGTCGCCCTGCGCGACTTGAACGAAGAAGACCCGAAGGAAATCGAAGCGTCGAAATATTCACTCAGCTACATCGCGCTCGACGGCAACATTGCCTGTCTGGTCAACGGAGCCGGTCTTGCGATGAGCACGATGGATATCATCAAGCACTTCGGTGGCACGCCGGCCAACTTCCTTGATGTTGGCGGCGGCGCTTCCAAGGGCCAGGTCATCGCGGCGTTTAAGATCATTCTCGGTGACCCGAACGTGAAAGGCATTTTGGTAAACATTTTTGGCGGCATCATGGATTGCAATGTGATCGCCCAAGGCATCGTCGAAGCCGTCAAGGAAGTCGGCCTCCAACTGCCGCTCGTCGTCCGGCTTGAAGGCAACAACGTCGCCGCCGGCAAAGCCACCCTGGCCAACTCGGGACTGAAGCTCGTCTCCGGCGATACGATGGCGGACGCCGCGCAAAAGATCGTCAAACTCGTCGGCTAACTGCCTCCCGCCGCCGGCCTGATCGGTCGCGACCGCGCGCCGCATTGCCCGGTTCGGCTTCCCGAAAACATCCGATCAGCCCACCCACTCGATGAGCATTCAAGTCAAGGAATTCGCGTTTGTGTGTCACGTCGTGACCGATGTCGCACGCGCCCGCCGTTTCTACGAAGGTTTGCTCGGGCTGAAGTTGCTGCTCGAAGTCGAGTTTTCACCCGGACAGTGGTGGATCGAGTACGACGTGGCCGGCCAGGCACTCGCGATTTCCAACGCGATGCCCGGCGCGCCTTCGAAGAGCCTCGTGCTGGAGGTTGCTGACCTTGACGCTGCGCGTTCAGCGGCAGGCGCAGCCGGAGTTCCCATTCCGCTCGAGATCATGGAATTTCCACCGTGTCGGATGTTCAAAGTGACCGACCCCGACGGCAACGAGATCGGCCTGCACCAAAAGAAAACCAAATCCTGACGCTCGGTCGCTACCCTGCTCCCCCCCTCGCCTCCACTTCAACTCACCACGCCTGGCGTGGCTCCCTTATCCCTTTCCAAACATGGCTATCCTGATCACTCCCGAAACCAAGATCCTCATTCAAGGCATCACCGGCGAATTCGGCGCACGGCACACCAAACTCTCGCTCGATTACGGCACGAAAGTCGTTGCCGGAGTCACCCCCGGGAAGGGCGGACAGTTTTTCGAGCACAACGGCCACAAGGTGCCGATCTTCAACTCCGTTGCAGAGGCGGCCCTGGCAACCGGCGCCACGGTGTCGGCCATTTTTGTGCCACCGCCATTCGCGGCTGATGCGATCCTTGAGGGCGTCGACGCGGGCTTGGATCTCGCGGTGGCGATCACCGAAGGCATTCCCGTGCGCGACATGGTGCGCGTGAAGCGGGCGATGCAAGGCAAGTCCACCCGCTTGGTGGGGCCGAATTGCCCCGGTTTGGTGACACCTGGCTCCGGCGAAAACTCCAAGGGCGGCTGCCGCATCGGGATCGCCCCCGGCTACATTCACAAGAAGGGCCATGTTGGCGTGGTGTCCCGCTCAGGGACACTGACCTACGAAGCCGTCTTTCAACTGACTTCAAAAAACATCGGTCAGACCACCTGCGTCGGCATTGGCGGCGATCCGGTCAACGGCACGTCCCACCTCGATGTAATCAAGATGTTCAATGATGATCCCGAGACGCATGGGATCATCATGATTGGCGAGATCGGCGGAAACGCCGAAGTTGAGGCCGCCCGTTGGGTGAAGGCCCACTGCATCAAACCGGTCGCCGGTTTCATCGCGGGAGCCACGGCGCCCGCCGGTCGTCGCATGGGTCATGCCGGCGCGATCGTCGGGGGCGCGGAAGACACTGCGGCCGCCAAGATTGCCGTGTTCCAGGAATGTGGGATCGAAGTCGCGGCCACTCCCTCGGACATGGCTGACGCGCTGCTGCGGGCCACCAAAGCCAAGGGCGTAACGTTGAGCTGATCGAAGCGAACGTCGTCCGCGCCAGCCGCGATCCATGGGTCGCGGCTTTTTGCCGCCCAGTCCCCGGCGTTCAATTTTCAGCGGCGCTTTGTCCACCGCGTCATCCTAACCTCATTTTTTTTCCGCAGAGGCCGGCTACGTTCCGATCAATTATGGCGAAGCGAGCCGGAATATTTGGCGAAGCGAGGAGGAACCGCCGGACGCGTCTCCGGCAAAACGCAGGCCTCACACCGTCGCCGGTTTCAATTGTGGTTCGGGAACTCGTTTGAAACGCAATCGCACGCGGTCGAGCCACAGGTAAACCACCGGCACAGTGTAGAGCGTCAGCAACTGGCTGACGACGAGTCCGCCGACAATGGCCAGTCCGAGCGGCCGGCGCATCTCAACGCCTTCGCCAGACGCGAGCACCAGTGGCAAAGCACCCAACAGGGCGGCCAAATTAGTCATGAGGATGGGGCGCAGTCGCAACAAGGCGGCCTCAAAAATCGCTTCTCGGGGTGAAAGTCCATTCCGTCGCTCCGTCGCGATCGCAAAGTCGATCATCAAAATCGCATTCTTCATCACGATTCCGATCAGCAGAAACAAACCGAGCAACGCGATCAGCGAAAATTCGGTGCGCGCAAACCACAGCGTCAACAAGGCGCCCAGCCCCGCGGAAGGCAGGGTCGAAATGATGGTGAGCGGGTGCACCAGACTTTCGTAGAGAATGCCGAGGACAAGATAGACCGCCACGAGTACGCCCAGGATAAGGAACGGCTGCCGTTGCAGACTTTTCTGAAAGGATCCGGTGGATCCGCTCAGCGTCGCCTGAATCTCGGTCGGTAACATTATTTTCCCCATTGCCCGGTCGATGGCGGCGACCGCCTCTTCGACTGAAACATTCTCAGCGAGCGAAAATCCAATCGATTCGGAGGCGAATTGGCTGCGGTGCCGCACCCGGTCTTCGATGATCGAATAATCGTACCGCGTGAACGCCGACAACGGGACCCGCTCGCCATTGGCGGCAATCACCTGCACCTGCTCCAGCACGGCGGGGTCCGCGGTGTACTGTGGCTCGAGTTCCATAATCACCCGATATTGGTTCAACTGGTCGTACAGCGTCGCGATTTGCCGCTGGCTGAACGAGCTGTTCAAAACCTGTATTACCATCTGCATGTCGACCCCAAGGCGTCGCGCCGCCTCCCGGTCGATGTGCAGCATCACCTGTTGCGTACCGCCCTCGCTGATACTTTGCACGTCCGCCAGTTCGGGTAGATCCTGCAATGCGGCGGAGATTTTCGGCGCCCACTTGCGCAAAAGCGACGTTTCACTGGTCATCAAAACGAGCTCTTGGGAACCCCCGTCGGAGGTGCGCGGGGAATCGATGTCCTGCGCCACATAGGCCCAGAGTTGCCCGCCCGCCACCAAGGGAGACTCGGCCCGAAGGCGGTTGACGACATCCGTGGCGGAAACCTTTCGTTCGGCGAGCGGTTTCAAACGGATCATCATCCGCGCATTGCTGATTCCCGAATTTCCCCCCGAGCTGCCAATCACATCCTGCACCGCTGGATCCGCCAAGATCGTGCGCCGAAACATCTCAATCTTGGGCTGCATGACTTGGTACGAAAACGCATCGTCTCCGCGGGCAAATCCGAACAACTGACCCGTATCCTGGGATGGCAGGAAACCCTTCGGAATTTTGACGTAGAGCGAGATGTTAAGCGCAATTGTCCCAAGCAGGACGATGAGCATGAGCGTTGCGTGCGCCAGTACCCAGCGCAGAGACCGGGCATAGACCACCTTCAGCTGTTCAAACCAACGGGCGGTCTTCTCCAGAAACGAATTGCCGCCGGCTTCCTTGCGACGGGCGAGCAACCGGGCGCAAAGACTCGGCGTCAAGGTAAGTGAAACAAGCAGCGAAACACCCATGGCGGCGGCGAGTGTAATGGAAAACTCGCGAAACAATCGTTCGACAATTCCACCCATGAACAGGATCGAGGTAAACACCGCCACGAGGGAAAGATTCATTGCGAGCAGCGTGAAACCCACTTCCCCCGAACCCTTCATG
>JBEENF010000206.1:0-6937 GCA_041192325.1 Verrucomicrobiota bacterium | reverse complement strand
CCACGGGGTGTGGATCGAGGGCTCCACCACGTTGTCGCCATTCAACGCGCTCAGAGGAATGAACTTCACATCCTTGATGTCGAAGCGCGGCAGGAACTCCTCGAACTGGGCGCGAATCTCCAGGAAGCGCTGCTCGCTCCAGTCCACGAGGTCCATCTTGTTGACCGCCACCACCAGGTGGGGAATGCCGAGGAGGGACGCAATCGCCGTGTGGCGGCGACTCTGCTCAATGACGCCGAGCCGCGCATCGACCAGCACAATGGAGAGATTCGCCATCGAGGCGCCCGTCACCATGTTGCGCGTGTATTGGACGTGGCCCGGAGTATCGGCGATGATGAACTTCCGTCGCGGCGTCGCGAAATAGCGGTAGGCGACATCGATCGTGATGCCCTGCTCCCGTTCGGCGCGCAGGCCGTCCGTGAGATTCGCGAGATTGATTTGTCCGCCACCGGTGATGTCGGCCGAGCGCTCGAGTGCCTCGATCTGATCTTCCATCAGAGATTTCGAGTCGTAAAGCAGGCGGCCGATCAGCGTGGATTTTCCATCGTCGACGCTGCCACAGGTGTTGAAGCGGAGAATATCGACGGGGACGTTTACCGGATTCGTTGCAGGCATGATTTCTTCAGTAAACATTTTAGAAATAACCCGCCTTCTTGCGGTCTTCCATGGCGGCTTCGGAGGAACGATCGTCTGCCCGGGAACCGCGTTCGGTCACGCGCGCGGCAGCGATCTCCGCAATGATGTCGGTGACCGTCGTCGCGGGGGACTCGACGCAACCGGTGCTGATAATGTCGCCGATGGTCCGCACCCGAACGATCAATTCGCGCACCTCCTCGTTGGGCTTGGGCGGAACCAGATCGTTGCGCGGCAGCCATTGTCCGCCGCGACGCACGCAGGCGCGGCTGTGGCTGAAATAAATGGAAGGCACCTCCAGCTTTTCCCGCTGAATGTACTCCCACACGTCCATCTCCGTCCAGTTGCTCAACGGAAACACGCGCATGTTTTCACCCGGATTCAAACGACCGTTGTAGAGATTCCAAATCTCGGGCCGCTGATTCTTGGGATCCCATTGCCCGAAGGCATCGCGGAAACTGAAAAAGCGCTCCTTGGCGCGGGCCTTTTCCTCGTCGCGGCGGGCTCCGCCGATGCAGCAGTCGAAACGAAACTCCTCGATCGCGGAAAGCAGCGTGGGAATCTGCAGCCGGTTGCGGCTGATTTCTCCCGGCGCCGGAATCGCAATCCCCTGCGCAATCGCGTCCTCGACTTTGCGAATAATCAATTTCGCGCCCAGCTGCTTGGCCCGGCGATCCCGAAACTCATTGAGCTCGGGAAAATGATGGCCGGTGTCGACGTTGAGCAGCGGCATCGGAAGGTCCGCCGGACGAAACGCCTTTTCCGCCAGCCGAAGGAGACAAATGGAATCCTTGCCGCCGGAAAAGAGGAGCGCAGGCCGCTCAAATTCGCCCGCGACTTCCCGCATAATGTGGATCGCTTCCGTTTCCAGATGCTGGAGATGATCGAGATGGTAACTGGTCATGTTGGCGGCAACCGGCGTTGAGTTAGGCGCTGACGGCCTGCTTGCCCCACGCGGCGTGAAGGCCACATTCCCGTTTCTCATCCGCCTTGGCCGGATCGAAATAGTCCCATTCGTTCGGGAGCTGGTGCGCGGCCAGATAAGCATCGAGATCCGCGTCGGTGTGGTAGAAAAGCGGGCTGACCTTGAGCGCGCCAAAATTTTCGTCGAGCGACACGATGTCGAGCCCCGCGCGATTGGGGTTCTGCACCTTGCGCAGGGCGGTGATCCAAACCTTGGGCGCGAGTTCCTTCATGCCGCGCTGGAAGGGCTCGAGCTTCATCACGGCGCTGAATTTCTTCAGACCCGCTTCATCATCCGTCGTCGGGATGGGGCCGTGAATCGCATCGCGGTGCGCCGCGGTGACCAAGGGCAGGTAAGCCTTCAGATTGAGCCGCAGTTGGGCGCGCAACGCCTCGGCATGCTTGTAGGTCGCAGGGCGATTGTAGCCATGATCAACCCAAAGCACCGGGATGGCCGGCTCCGCTTGCACGGCCAGGTGCAGAATGGCGGCTTCATACGGCCGAAAGTTCGTGGAGACAATGGCGCGTCCGCTGGCTTGGGCGATCGCCCAACGCACGATATCCAACGGGGATTTGGCGCGGAGCTCGGAATTCCAACGCTTGAGATCGGAAGGTGTCATGATAGTACGGAGAATACGTCAGGTCCGGGCCCCGCCCGACCGCCATCCCTTGGCGTCCAAAAAAGAAATCGCGCTGGAAGTGGTCGTCGGTCTTGCTGGCAACTTTGATGAACTTGCGGACATGACACCGAGAATGCTTGCGCCTCACTCGCAAAGGGTAAAGGTTAAAACACGTCATATTGACTAAAGATGTCATGTTTGGTGTTCAAATGTCATTCCATCAATACCTTACGCTGATGAATCCGCCCGCGGGTTGGCCGTTGGGATGACCATGGACGGAAAAGTTCAGTCGAATTTGGCGGCGGTAACCGGCCCGGCTAAGGGGAACCGTCACCCGGCTTTGGTTCACAAGCATCGCCCGTCCATCCTCTTCCTCACCGGCCTGCCGGGCGCGGGGAAGTCCACGCTGGCGCTTGGCCTCAACCAACGCCTGCAGGACCATGGCGTCCTCGCGACAATCGTGGACGGCGACGTGCTGCGCACGGGACTGTGCAACAATTTGGGATTTTCCGCGGAGGACCGGCATGAGAATGTGCGGCGGGCCAGCGAGCTCGCGCTGCATTTGGCGGACGTGGGCGCCGTCGTCATTGTCGCCCTTATTTCCCCCTTTCGCGCCGATCGGTCCCGCGCGGCCGAGCGAGCCGCCCAGAAGGGAATTCCGTTCGCGGAGGTTTTCATCAACGCCCCACTATCGGTTTGCGAACTGCGCGATCCCAAGAACCTCTACAAGCGCGCCCGCGCGGGGCAGATCCCGTCATTCACCGGGATTGATTCGCCTTACGAAATACCGCTCACCCCGACGCTGGAATTACGCACGGACCTAGAGCCCGCCGAAAAGTCACTGGACAAGCTCACCGCCCTGGCCTTGACCCTCGCGCTGCCGCCTCAGGGCGACGCCAACGCCAGGAATTCGTGAACATGCACCCGGACCTCCCCTCACCCGCCGAAACGCCGACGACCGGCATCGTCTACCTCGTGGGCGCCGGTCCCGGCGACCCCGAATTGCTGACCCTCAAAGCGCTGCGCTTGATCAGGACCGCGGACGCGCTGGTGCACGATTACCTGGTTGCCCCCGCCATCATGGCGCTGGCGGGTCGCGACGTGGAGAAGGTTTTCGTCGGCAAGCAGGGCGGCGGGTTTTGCTGCCCGCAACGCGACATTGAAGGCGCGCTGATCCGACTCGCGCGCGAAGGTAAGCGCGTCGTACGCCTCAAAGGCGGGGATCCTTTTGTGTTCGGCCGCGGCGGTGAAGAAGCGGAGGCGCTGGTAGCCGCGGGCATCCCTTTTGAGATCGTGCCGGGCGTCACCTCGGCGCTGGCCGCGGCGGCATATTGCGGCGTCCCCTTGACGCACCGGCAGCACAGCTCGGCCGTGGTTTTCCTCACCGGCCACGAGGATCCCAACAAACCCGAGACGGCGATTCATTGGGAAGATTACGCCCGGCTCGGCGCCACGCTCTGCATCTACATGGGGATGAAAAATCTCGAAACGATCACGCGGCGACTCGAAGCCGGCGGCATGAATCCCGAGACTCCCGCCATCGTGGTGCAATCCGCGACGACCGGGGAACATCGCCAGATACTCGGCGCCCTGCACGCGATCGCGCTGACTTCCGAGCGCGCCGGATTCGGCGCGCCGTCCATGGTGGTTATAGGTGAAGTAGCCGCCCTCTCGGAAAAACTGGGCTGGTTCGCCCGCGGAGCCGCCCACGTGTCGGAATCAGCGCGCGGGGTCGCGTTCGCGCATTTGCCGTGATCGTCGCACTCATTGACAACGGTTCGCTCGAACCTGCTGCGCACAGCAATCTTCGCGCGGTGGCGACCGCCATTTCGAGCCAAACGGGTGTCCCCGTTCACGCGGTTTCGTGGAAACACAGTCATCGCATTCCCGCGAGCCAGCTGGGGGGAGAACCCGCCCCGACGCTGGTGGCCTGGATGGAGGCGCAACTGGCCCGCGGCGAACGCCAGTTTCTTTTCGTCCCCTTCTTTATCAGCGCGCAAGGAGCGATCGGCTCCGCCTTGCGGAGCGATCTGGAAAGCCTGCGCGCGGCCGGTCCGTCCTTCGAATTCAGTTTTACCGACGGCTTGGCCGCGCGCGGAATTATTCCGGAGATTGTCGCCGCTCGCATTCGCGACTGCATCGTCGATCAATCCTTGCGCGCCCCGGCGGTCATCGTGGTGGATCATGGCGGGCCGTCCCCGCTTTCGGCCGCTTTGCGCGATCAACTGGCGATACAGACGCGAGCGCTGCTCGGCGCGGCGGTGAGCGCGTTGGCTGCCGCGTCGATGGAAGGCGAGGATCATCCGCACAACCAGCCCCTCCTCGCCGCGCAACTGGAGGTGGCGCCTTTTAATCGCGGCGACGTCGTCATCGCTCCGCTCTTTTTGTCCCCCGGCCGCCACGCCGGAACCGACGGAGACCTCGCGCAAATTACGCGTGAGGCGGAACGCAATTCCGCGGGAGCGCTCCGCTGTCATTTCACCCTTCTTATCGGCGAGCATCCCCAGTCGATTGCCACACTCGCCGCCGCCTTGCGCGAATCTCTCACCACCACGTCCGTTCCTTTTGCCGTATGAGCTCCAGCCCAGATCACATCACCATTCCCGTTCCCGAAAAGCCGCTGCACAAAAACGAGCAGCTCAAAGGCGAAAGTAATTTTCTTCGCGGCCATATTCTCCGCGATCTCGCTGACACGGCGACGGGCGGCATCACGGAGGAGAGCGGGCAGCTCACCAAGTTTCACGGGATCTACGCGCAGGACGACCGTGATCTGCGCAACCTGCGACGCAAGGAAGGCAAGGAAAAGGCCTTCAGTTTCATGGCCCGGGTGCGCGTGCCGGGCGGAGTCTGCACGCCGGCCCAGTGGCTCGCGCTCGACCGGCTCGCGGACGAACACGCCAACGGCACCTTGAAGCTCACCACGCGCCAGGCTTTTCAGTTTCACGGCATTCTCAAGGCCAATCTCTGGCGCACCATCAACGGGGTGAACCGCGCCTTGCTCGACACGATTGCGGCCTGCGGCGACGTCAACCGCAACGTGATGTGCAATCCGAATCCGGAGCAGTCCGCCCTGCACACGGAGGTTTACCGCGTCACGAAAGCCATCAGCGAGCATCTGCTGCCGCGGAGTCGCGCCTACCACGAATTGTGGGTGGGCGACGAACTGGTCGGGGGCGGCGAACCGGAAGCGGAGCCCATCTACGGCACGACCTATCTGCCGCGGAAATTCAAAATCGTGGTCGCCGTGCCGCCGAGCAACGACGTCGACATCTATGGCAACGACCTCGGGTACATCGCGATCACCGACGCGCAGGGGAAACTCATCGGCTTCAACGTAACCGTGGGCGGCGGGCTGGGCATGTCGCACAACCAGCTGGAAACGTTCCCGCGCATCGCGGACGTGCTCGGTTTCTGCACGGTGGCCCAAGCGGTCGACGTCGCGGAGAAAATCGTGCTCGTGCAGCGCGACTACGGCGATCGCACCGATCGCAAACACGCGCGTCTGAAATATACCATCGAGGATCGCGGGCTCGCCTGGTTCCGCGACGAAGTGGAAAAGCGGCTGGGCTATCGGTTCGGCTCGCCGCGACGGTTCGAGTTCACCCACACCGGCGACCGCTACGGGTGGGTCGAGGGCGACAATGGCTATGCGCATTACACTCTCTTCATCCAAAGTGGGCGGGTAAAGGACACGCCGGACTACGCGCTCAAAACGGCGCTCCGGGAGATTGCCTGCGCGCACAAGGGCGACCTCCGGCTCACGGCCAATCAGAATCTCATCATCGCCAATGTCGCGGCCGCCGACCGCCCGCAGATCGAGACGTTGCTGCGTAAGCACCGGCTGGATACGGCGGGCAACGCCAGCGGGCTGAAGCTCAACGCCATGTCCTGCGTGGCGCTGCCGACCTGCGGCCTGGCGCTGGCGGAAAGCGAACGCTATCTCCCGGAGCTCGTCACCGCCCTGGAGGCGGAAATCGAGGCCGCCGGGCTGCGCGACGACGCGATCACGTTGCGCATCACGGGCTGCCCCAATGGCTGCGGCCGCCCGTTTCTCGCCGAAATCGGCTTTGTCGGCAAAGCACCGGGCAAATATAACGTCTATCTGGGCGCCGCATTCAACGGCTCGCGCCTTAACATCCTGTTCAAGGCGTCGGTTATCACGACCGAGATTGTGCCCTTGCTCGGTCCCATTATCCGGCGTTACGCCGCGGAACGGACACCGGGGGAAAGCTTTGGCGATTTCGTCATACGCGCCGGGTACGTGACGCCGACCCATACTCCGCACGATTTTCACGAACAGGCGAAGGTCACCAAGGGCGAGGCGATCTAAAGGCGCACCGCCGCTTTGCCCCACGGAGGACGCTCCGTTTTCCGCCCCGGCCGCCGCCACCGTAGCGGGAAACTTCGTGGGCAAACCGCTCGCAGTGAGGTGGGACGAAAGGGCAAACGCCGTTCGCCCCAAAAAAGTAGGGCGGACCGCCTACCCCTAAGCGGTCCGCCCATTGCTTTCTTACTTACCCCAATTCTCCACCGCTAGGCGGAGGAGAAAGTTGCCCCTAAGAACACGCGATCGCGCGGGTGTTCCATTTAGTCGCGGCTTTCCAGGCGATTTTTTCCGCCGGGGCCGAACGTCAGTTCTCCGGCAGCTTGACCGGGCCCTGTCCGATTACTCAACCAGCTGATTATCAGCGGGCTTCTTTTTGTGACGGGGCTCCGTCCAG
>JBEENF010000205.1:0-6958 GCA_041192325.1 Verrucomicrobiota bacterium | reverse complement strand
ACGGTGGCGTTGCTGGGGGGAAGCTGGCCAACGGGGAAGCACGGGTGCGTCCTTGGGCGCCAGAGCGACGCAGCCCGCGAACAGGATGGCGGCCGTCGCGCCCAGCACCGCAAAGGCGGTGGCGTCGTGCCAGAAACCTTGAACGCGAATGTCGTGCGCGGCCATGAGGCAAAGCGAGACCGAGCGGACAAAATTCGCGGCGACGGCAATCGCACCCGCTGCGATGACGAGGAGCAGGCGGCGCGGGAACCCCGTCAGCATCAATCCCCCGAGCACCACTCCGGCGAAGAGGCAGGCGGTCAGGCTGCGAATGCCGCTGCAGGCCTCCTCCACGCCAACGAGCGTAGTTGCCAGGTGGATGATGTTGCCCTCGCGGGTGGCGGGAATCCCGAACAGATGCACCGCGTGCAACGAACCCGCCGTGATGGCGTCCTGGAGCATGAGCGTTATCCGCGAGAGGGTTCCGCTCGGCAAGGGTACCGAGAACCACCACAAGGCCGCGGCCCCCGCGCTGGCGCCGTTAACCTTTACCAACGGATCCGGCCCCGCAGCGAGTACCAGCACCGTGGAGGCGGTGAAGATCGCCACTAATTGACCGGCGAGGAATGCCGTTTGCGAATGTAAGGGCCCCTGAGCCAGCGCCGCCAGCGCGGCCACGACGGCAACGCCGAAGCCGCAGAGTGCAACGACGCCGACGACGGTGTTCCGCCACGAGCGCGACCATGGGGACGCATGATTGGGCTCTCGCCGCGATTGCCATAACAACGCTACCGCCGCCAGCGGGGCAAAGTAGCCATGGGACAGCTCCGGCGATTCACGCCAGAAGGGTAACAAATACCCGGATGCGCCCAGCATCAGGGCGACGAGGATGAACGCTACCGCTCGCTCGGCAGGGGTGGCGGAAGCCCACCCGCCGCGCCGATCCGACAGCGTAGCTATCACGGCCGTCATGCAGGCTGGGCCAGCTTCTTCACGGTCTGAGCCGGATTTCCGACGACGAGACAATAGGCTTCGACATCGCGCAGAACCACCGCCCGGGCGCTGACGACCGACCCGCGGCCAATCGTCACTCCGTTCCCCACAAATGCCTCGGCGGCGATCCACGTGCCGGCGCCAATCGTAATGGGTCGGTGCGAGATCGGAAAATGCGGCTGCCGGTAATCGTGCGACCCCGCGCAAAGATGAGCGCCCTGCGAGATAAGTACGTTTTCCTGAATACTGATGGGCGCGAGGGCATACAGGTTGGCGCCGCTTCCGATGACCACGTGATCACGGATGGTCAGGTTCCAGGGAAACATCACCTGTACAGAGGGGTGCAGGCGGACGCCGCGGCCAATGCTGGCGCCGAAGAGGCGCAGCAGGACGTTCCGAAAATCATGGCACGGCGTCGGGCTAAATCGAAACAATCCACCGAGGAGGCCCCAACCCACGCGTTTCAACTGCACCGCCGCAGGGTAGTTCTGATTGCGGAGATGTTGTTCAATGTTGATCGACATGAGCGGATCGAACGTCCCGATACATCGCAGCATAGTGCGCCCCAACAGTTGACCAGTTGAACCGCTGGATCGCCGTGGCGCGGGTCGTGTCACGGGTGGCCAGGCTCGGAGTGGGCGCGGACACTCCGGCCTGGAGGGCGGCCGTAAGCGTCGCGACGTCCGGCTCGCACAACGCAACAGGCAAGTCTCCCCGGAGCGATTGCCACGGGGTGGCCGAGGTGGTGATGACGGGTGTCCCCGCCAGCAATGACTCCAGGATCGCGAGGCCGAAATTTTCGGAAAACGAGGGCAGGCAGAAGAGATCGGCCGCGACCAGGTAGTCCCATTTATCCGCGCCCCAAATTGCGCCCGTCCAACTCGCCCGCAGGTTCCCGCTCCACGTGGACGTTTCCCGGCGCAGTGCCTCGACATACGCGCGGTCCCCGTCGCCCACGATCACGAGATGGATCGCCTTGGCCCGCAGCCTCGCCACTTCCGGCAGGGCTCGGATCAAAAGGTGCAGGCCCTTCTTCTCGTGACAGCGGGACAGGAAGAGGACGGTGAATTCATCCGCGACGAGCCCGACGCGCTGCCGGGCCGACTCGCGCTCGGGGAGTTGCGGCACTTCCGTGCCCAGGGGAAGGATCCGTAGTTGGGCCGGGTCGAACCATTGCCGTAAGGAACGTGCCTCTTCTTCGCTGGTGGCGAGAATCGCGTTGGCCGCGTGGAGTGAACGTTTCTCCGCCAGATGGAAGTAGGGGAGCTTTTTCCAGCCGCGGTGTTGGAGCGCCCAAGGCTCAAGCATGCCGTGAGGCGAAGCGACAAATGGTTTGCCCGCCTTCCGGCACCAGCGGCGGGCGCGCAGATGCGGGAATTCCCAGACCCCATGGAAGTGGATCAAGTCAGCCATCACTACTGCGGCCCGCGTCACCTCGGACGTGCGGGTGACGACGGTGTCCCAGGCCACGAGGCCACGCGCCATTCCCGCCAAGGCGGTTTCGATGCCACCCACGCGCCGGGCGGGCGGCGGCTCCACAAACAAGACCTTTAACGGCGACGGCACAGCTCCGCGTAAATTTGTTCATAGCCCCGCGCCATCGCGGTGGTGGAGAACTGCGATCGGACGATGCTTTGGGCCCGTAGCCCCAGCGCCTTTAATTGCGCGCGATCGCCGAGCAAACCCGACCAATCGGTGTCATCGCCCACGGCCACGGAGCACGTCTGCAGCGCGGCGGGCAATTGGCCATGCACGCCGTGCTCGATCGCGCAGGGCAGACCGGCTGCCATCGCCTCGAGAATCGCCAGCGGGAGCCCCTCAAAAGCCGCCGTGTGCAGGAAAAGATCATACGCCGGGAGCAACTGCCGAACGTCGTTTCGCCAGTCGATGCGTTTAACGAAATCGTTAAGATTGTCGGCCGTGGCTTTTCGATCCCAGTCCGCGGCTAGGCGCCCGCTGCCAATCCATCGCATTTGCACCGCGGGAGTGGCAGCCCGGATACGTGGGGCATGGTCCAGGAAGCGCAGCGGAGATTTCTGGGCTTCAAGGCGACCGACGGCGACGACCGCAAAATCCGCGGGAGAAAGCTCCTCGCGCTGCCGCAGTTCCGATCTGGGCGACGCCGGACTCGAGGTGGGA
This sequence comes from Verrucomicrobiota bacterium, assembly GCA_041192325.1. Classification (GTDB taxonomy): domain Bacteria; phylum Verrucomicrobiota; class Verrucomicrobiia; order Opitutales; family Opitutaceae; genus ER46. The sequence continues at coordinate 3,847 of JBEENF010000205.1, read as the reverse complement.
ACGCCGTTGAGCACGGTCCGGATATCGGCCGGTGAGCCGAGCAGCGCCTGCAGTTCCCTCGCGCGTTCCGGCGCGACCGCCACCAGCACGCCACTGTAACGGCGCAACGCGCGTAGCGCTTGGACGTCGCGCCATGCCGCGAACCGGGCGCCCAGAAATCGGGCGGTTTGGGTAATGTGGATGGTACAGAGATGCGGCGGGTGGGCGGTATCGGCCGCCGGCGCGGCTTGGGCCCCGGCCCGGCGGAGAAGGTCGAGTCCGTCCTCCAGATTTTGTTTGTTGAAGTGCAGGACATCGGGCCGCCATTGCCGCCAGCGCACAGTGATCGCGAGCGACCCGCGGCCGCCTGGCCAAAGCCCGCGGTGCCAGTGATCGTAGGTGTTAAGGTAGTCATCCCGCAGCACTTCGCCGAAGCAGGCGAAACGGCTCGCGAGCTCATCCATCCGCGCATGAGTCGAAACCCACAGTGCGACGGTATGCCCCATCGCCGCGAACGCTTCCCCGAGATAAAGCAGGAAAATCTCGCCGCCGCCGCGGGAGCCCGAACTGGAAGAGACGAGGAGAATTCTCACGCCGGGACGGAGAGTTGGTCGGCCAAATCTGCCCAGAACGCAGCGGCCCGCTCCGGCGAAAGAGTTTCGGCGGTGAGCGTCGCCGCCTGGCCCAACCGTGCGCGCAGCGGAGCAGAGAGGGCCAGTTCCTGCATCGCTGTGGCCAAAGCGGCGGGATCGCCCGCGGGAACAACTAGCCCATTTTTGCCCGAAGTGATCAGATCGTGAGCCGCGCCCACGCCGTCGCTACAGATGACCGGCAAGCCTGAACCCAAGGCTTGGTTCACGACTACACCCCAGCCGGCACGACGGCTGGGGAGCACAAAAACATCCGCCTTGGCGAAAGCGGCAGGCAGTTCCATGGGCGGTAGAAATCCCCGGTAGGTGACGCGCCGTCGCGTGGCTTCCGGCAACTGGTGGAGCAGGGCGGGCAGTTCGGCTTCCCGGCCAATCAGTTCGAGCCGGATGGGGTGTCCGTTGCTGACCAGGGAGTGGAAGGCGGAAAGAAGGAGGTCGATACCCTTGCGGGCGACCATCTGGCCGCAGAACAGGAAGACGGGCTCGGCATTGGGCGACCGGTGACGGGCCGCCGCGGCAAAGGAATCGAGCTCACAGGCGTAGGGCTGATTAAAGACCGGCAGCCGCGGAAGCATTTGACGATAGGCGTCGCGCGCCCGCTCGCCGACGGCAACAAGGGCCCGCGCTTTCGCGAGTGGCGCGTATTGGCGGCGCTGCAACCAGGCGCGGCACCGCGTTTTCGGCCGCGACGGCAATTCGCCCCAGAAACACCACGGCGTCTGACTCCCCAACTGTCGCATGACCCGTTGCGTGGTGACATCGGTCATGGCCCCGTTCACGACCCAAAACTCTCCCAGTTGCGGGCGGGGCAGATCCCAATTCAGGTGGCTCCGCCAGGTACCGCGCCCCAAGGTGAGCCCAGGCAATACGGTCTCCCAGGCATTGAGCCGCGCCTTCGGCCACGGGGAGTCGTCCGCCGTTGCCTCCAGATAAAGTACCCGCAGGGAACGGGCGGGGCGCCGGGCCAGCGCCGTGAAGGTGTCCCGTTGATACGGCGACGGCACCACACTCAGGAAGACCAAGTGTTCAGCCATGCGGCATGTCACCCGGCGTGTCTCCCGGGGCCGCCGGGCGCCCGGATCCGTTTTCCGATCAGCCAGTTGGCCAGTACAAGCGCAGCGATCGTGGGTAAGATCGCGGTGGTGAAAACGAACATGCTGCGCATCGATATGACGGCAGCAAAAAACCCCGAGGCGAAAATGAGGTGGCCCAGGGAAGAGTTATGCGTGAACGCAAAACGATTCCACCACCCGTTAATCATCCCAAAGGCGAGACCGGTCAGTATAACGCCCAGTATGCCGCCGCTCATGTAGGCCTCGCCGGCAAAAGAGGACGCCAAGGTTAATCCTTCAACCCCCACGGCATCTTCGATCGAGATACTCAATCCCTCCGGCTTCCCCGACCAGACCGCGCGGGGGATTGGTCTGACGAGGGAAAGATAAGGAATTTCCAGCCCCAAGTGGGGATACAGTGTAGGAAAGACCGTCGTCAGTTTGGCGATTACATACAAATTGTAGTCGACGAAAAATTTTGTCTCGTTTTTGTCCGCTTTCGTCTCCGCATACCCTTTGATATAGTTGTTTAAACCGATGTTGCGGAATTCCACCATCACTACAGTTGCGGCTAATATGACCGCGCCCACCAAGCTTCCGACGGCGATTAATTCCCGCTTTTTCTTGGGATCTATGGCAAACGCCAGGGCCACCAGGAAGGTCGCAAGAAAGGTGAAAAAAATATTCCGGGTGCCGGACGAAAAACCGTAAAAGAGGGTCAATAGGAACCCAATCGCCACGTAATATTTCTGCAGGTTCGTAAACTGCGAGCGTCTCGCAAATACGACTCCGGCGATGGGAGGAATCAGATAAATTACGAGCCCGAGTTCCCCCAGAAGCGCCCGCCAATCCCCGAACTTGCCGCGGCCCCACGGCTGACTAAAGCGCGGAGCCATGAAATAATGGACCATCTCGACCAAATCGAAATTAGTCGAAACCCACATGTAAAAGTAAGCGCAGATTAGTGAGACGGTGTAGACCTTGATCAGCGCCCCCGGGCCAATTTCCGCATGCAGTACTTGTTGAACGCTGCGTGGCGCCTGGGGTGCCAAGTGGCGTCCGACCGTCAGACCGATAAAGCCGGCTACGCAAGCCAGCAGCGCCGTTTCGGTTTCAGGCAATCCGACCATGGCAGTGAACTCCTTCTGCGGTAGTAAAAACTCGAAAAGCGTGAGAAAATAGAAGGCGCCGATCGCCATCAAATCGGCGCGTACGAGGTTCCGCAAATTCTGCCGGTAATCGACCGCCACGCTCAGCAGGATGCTCGCCGCCACCCACAACGCATAGGAATGCGCCAACTCTTCCGGGGTGGTCCCGGTTGCCGCAAGCGGGGTAATTGCCAACCCAGCTAATAAAACCACGGTGGCCCTAAAATCCGGAGCGGGCGGATGTCGGCCGGGGTCAGTCATGCTGCTTGCATGGTCAGTTCCAGAAGTTTTTGAGCCGGAATTTCCCAGCCCAGCGTGCCAAGGTCTCTCGCCAGTGGGTTTTCGATCCACCACACGATCTCGCGTGCAAGCCATTCGGCGTCTCCGGCGGGAAATATCGAGCCGTTGCTGCGGTTTGAAATAACGTCAGCAGCGCCGACTCGATCGCTCACGATGCAGGGGAGGCCGCAGTTCAACGCCTGCGGCACGACGAGTCCGAAAGCTTCCTCCCACGACGGCAGCACCAGAACTGCAGCCTTTTGAAAAATTCCGGCAAGTTCGGTTTGGGCAACTGATCCGGACCAAGAAATCCAAGACTGCGAGCTGTAACGTTTCAAGTCTGGCAAAATGTCCGGCAGGATTGGCCCATACAGACCGATTGTGATGGGAATAGACTTTCTTATTAACGCGCCCGCTTCCAGCAACACGCGAACGCCTTTACGCTGCGTCAGCTGACCGGCGAATACGACGTGGTAAGGATTTCGGTGGGTGTCCGGCGCCGGCTTTTTAAATCGCCGCCTATCGGCGCCGTAAGGAACCACCCAAATTCTCTCTGCCGCGAGGCCCAGTGAGGTGAGTTGCTTTTTTACCAGTTGGGAGGCGACGCAGTGAAAATCAGCCAGCGCGTACTCCTGCTCCTCACGGGCTTGGAAGGCCCGATCGTAGCCGTGAAACTCACTTTGCGTCAGTCCGACGCGCGCATACTCACTTGCCAGAGCTTCCTGCTGCAATCGAGGTG
>JBEENF010000204.1:0-6994 GCA_041192325.1 Verrucomicrobiota bacterium | reverse complement strand
AGATAGCGCGCGGTGGCCTCCCGCCGCGACATTTCATCGCCCTTCGTCATATCATTAAAAAGTCGGGCGGACGACGCGAAGCAGGTCGCGTACTGAAAAACGTAGTACGGTGAATTGTAGAAATGCGGGATCCGCGTCCAGGTGTACCGGTAGAGGTCGTCGATCGTCACCGCATCCCCGTAATAATCGCGGAGCAGCTGCGCATAGATGCCGCTCAAAACCTCGGCCGTCACGGGCTGGCCTTGTTCAACGAGCCGGTGCGCCTGTCGCTCGAAATCGGCAAACAGCACCTGCGTGAAAAATGTCCCCACGATGGAATCCACCGCGTGTTGCAGCAGCAGGAAACGCTCCTTTGGATCGGTGGTCGTCGCGAGCAACTGGTTGAGCAAAAACCGTTCGTTGGTGGTGGAGGCGACCTCGGCGACGAAGATCGTGTAATCTGACGTCACGAACGGCTGCGCCTCATACGACAGTACGGTGTGCATCGCATGTCCCGCCTCGTGCGCGAAGGTGAACACCGCGTCGAGGGTGTCGTTGTAATTGAGCATCAGATACGGCCCCACGCCGTAAACGCCGGCGCTGTAGGCCCCGCTGCGCTTGCCTTCGTTTTCGTAGACGTCGATCCGGCCGCCGGACACGAATTTTAGATACTTCGCAGTGTAGTCGTCTCCCAGCGGCGCGATCGAAGCGAGCACGAGGTCCTTCGTCTCGTGGTACGGATAAACCTTCTCGCTTTTGAAGATCGGAATGGATCCATCGTAGAAATGATAGGTTTCCACTCCCAGCAACTTGCGCCGGAGCCGCGCATAGCGGCGCAGCGGCGCGGTGCCCTGGCGAACCGTATCCACCAGCGTTTCCAGCACTGCGGGCGGGATGGCATGGTTGTCCAGCGCCGCCTCCACCGTCGTCCCGTAGTTCCTCGCTTGCGCCGTGAACCAGCCGCGCTGCAGCACACCGTGGTAAATCGCGGCATACGTGTTCGCGGTCGCGACATACGTTTTTATATACGTGTCGAACGCTTTCGCCCGATCCGCTTGCACATGGTTTGACTGGAGCACCTGCTGGTACCTCCCGGGCGAAAGGGTGATTTCCTTTTGGTCCGAGAGCGTGACTTGGGGAAACTTGATGTCCGAGGTGCTCAACTCCTGAAAAGTCGCCGCCGGGGTCTGGTTGAAACGACTGGCGAGCGACAGCAGGCGCTCGCCTTTTTCGTCGAGCACGTGCGCCTGCTGCCGATAGGCGTCGAGAATGGAAAAGCGGTACGGATGCAGCGCTGGCGTATCCGTGATCCACGTCTCCATCGTGGCCCGGGGGATGCCGAGCAACTCCGGCGTGAACCACGCCGTGCTCGTACGGAATTTCGCGAACACCGCGCCCACCCGCTGAAATTTCCCCGAGATCGTCTGGTCGCGCGTATCGACATCGCGCTGGAGCTGCGGGAAGCGGTAAACTTTGTACTGCATCATTCCGATTTCGTCGAAGGCGAGATACGCCGTCAGCACCCCGGCCGGGCCACTGCCCAGGGATCCTTTCATGGCGGCGAACGCCTCCATCTTTACCGCCATTTCCTTCATGGCCTCCTCCCATGCGTCCCAAGAGGGATAGATCGCGGAAAAATCCCAGCGGTAGTGCGGCGGAATTTCGGCGCGGTTCCGGGTGTCGGGTTTCCCGCCGAGCGGCGCTCCCGCCATGGCCAGGGAAGCCGCGCTCAAAACGCCGCAATTCAAGAACCTCGGGTGCTTCATCGCGGCGAACGTTGCGGAGAATTTCCTCAGCGTCGAGCCGGCCCGAACCGTGCTCACTTGGGTGCGATCGCCCTCGCCCGGGCGGGGCGGCTTCACCACGAATTGGTTTTCGTGCGCTCGGAGAACGCGACCCCCATTGATAATGGCGTCGTTGCCGCTCAGTTCTCTGTTCCCTTGCACGATAGGAACTGCAGATTTCGCCCATGCGGATGAAACCCGTTTCTGCCATTAATATTCTGCGTGGTGTGGCGCCAAGCGGCGCACTGCTGATTTTCACCGCGGCTGCGGCGGCCGCAGAAGTGGTCTGGCACAGCGTGCCTGCAGTGCTCGTCGAAGGGAAGGCCTGGGCGGAAACCGGCCACGCTTTCGACCGCCTGCCCAAGACCGCCCAATCCGCCGTGCCGCCGACCACCTGGTCATCGGCGCAGGATTCAGCGGGACTGCGGCTGCGTTTTGTGAGTGACGCCGTCGACCTTCGCGCCCGCTGGCGCCCGCGCCAACCTTCCCAGCCAGCGTCGCCGCAGAAGGAGGCGACGTCCGCGAGCGGTCTCGATCTTTACGTGTGGGATGCGGATCGGTGGCAATTTCTGGGCGCGGGCCCCCACAGTGTGGCGGGCCACGAAAGCCCGTTGGTCGCAGGATTGAAGCCGGGCCCTCAGCGCGAATTCCTGCTCCATCTGCCGCTAAATCACGGCATCGAATCAATCGAGCTGGGTCTGCCCGCGGGATCGACTTTGGAACCAGCCCCCGACCGATACCGCGGGCGCAGACCCCTCGCCTTCTACGGTGGCTCCATCGTTCAGGGCGCCTCGGCTTCTCGTCCCGGCATCGCTTACCCTGCCCTCCTCGGGAGAACGTTGAACTGGCCCACGCTCAATCTCGGCTTCAATACGGGGGCGAAGGCCGAGCCGCCAACCGCGCAACTCCTGGCCGAGATCGACCCGCTGGCTTATGTGATCGATTGCCTCGCGGAGCTTGAACCACCTGCGGTGGCCGAACGCGTCGCTGCGTTCGTCAAAATCGTCCGGGGCAAACACCCGCACACCGCAATCCTCCTGGTCGAGGAAATCAATTATCCAAGCACGGCGTTAGTCGATGCCCGCCGCACGAAAGTCGTGAGCTCGAACGGGGCGTTGCGGAAACTGTTCAACGAACTCAAGGCGGCCGGCGATTCGCGCCTCTATTATGTGCCGGCGGAACTGTTGCTGGGTTCCGATGGCGAAGACACGGTCGACGGCTTGCATCCCAACGATCTTGGTTTCAGCCGGATCGCCCAAGGCATGGAACCCACCTTGCGCGAGGCCATCACTGCTTCCGGACACGTCTTCCAGGAGGACGGGTTTGAAGCTTTGTTCGACGGCAAGGGTCTCTCCGGCTGGAAGCGCCACGATGGTATGCCACCCATCCACCGCGGAGCCAAATGGTGGGTGGAAGACGGCGCGCTGTTGGGAACGCAGGAACCGGCCGGCGTCGGCGGTCTGCTGTGGCTGGATCGACCCTTCCGCGACTTCATCCTCAAACTGCAGGTGCAACTCATTTATCCCATGGACACCGGGGTGTTTGTCCGCGTGGGCCCGACGGCCCTGAGTCACCAGATTACGCTCGATTATCGCCCCGGATCGTACGTCGGCGCGGTCTTCATTCCGTTCGTCGGCCACAGTTTCGTCTACCGGAATCCCGAGGGAGAGACTCTCATCAAAGAAGGATGGAATGACGTGGAGATCCGCATGGAAGGCGAACCGGCGCGAATTCGCGTCATCCTCAACGGCCGGCTGGTCACCGATTTTCAGCACACTGCGGCAACCACCAAGGGCTTGCCACTCAAGGGCGGAATTGCTCTGCAGGTCCACCCCGATGTGGAAGGCTTGAGCACTTGGAAACCGGGCAGCGCCGTCCGCTTTCGAAATTTACGCATCAAAGAACTCACCCGGCCATGAACCTTCAAAGCACATCCTCTCCCACGCTCTTCGGCAGCGTGAAACTGCTACTGGCCGCCCTCGCGCTCTGTCTCGGGGCGACGCTGCCGCTCCGGCTAAGCCGTGCCGCGCAGCCCGCCCAACGAGCGGCGCAACCGAATGTGATCTTCATCGTCGTCGACGATTTGCGGTGGGACGAAATGGGCTACGCCGGGCATCCCTATTCGCGGACCCCCAGCATCGATCGCATCGCGCACGAGGGGGTCCACTTCCGCAACGCCTTTGCCACGACTCCCCTTTGCTCCCCGAGCCGCGCGACCATCCTGACGGGCCTCTATGCGCATCGTCACGGCATCACCGACAACACCGATCGCAGCGCCGCGAGCCACCAGCTGGCCACCTTCCCTCAGGCCCTGCAGCGCGTCGGCTACGCCACGGGCTTCGTCGGCAAATGGCATATGGGCAACGACAACTCCGCCCGCCCGGGCTTCGATCAATGGGTCTGCCTCCTCGGGCAGGGCTCAACCCTTGACGCCGTGCTCAATGTCAACGGCAAGACCGTCAACAGCAGCGGCTACGTCACCGATGTGCTGACCAGCCATGCCCTCGAGTTTCTGCGCACGCCGCGCAAAAAGCCCTTCCTGCTCTACTTTGCCCACAAGGCGCTCCACCCGGAAACCGTGCAACGCGCGGACGGATCCTTGTCGGATCCGAATGCGTCCAATTTCATCCCGGCGGAGCGACATAAAAACCTGTATGCCGGGGTCGAGATCCCGCGGCGGCCAAATGCGTTGGACGCGCCGGAGGGAAAGCCGGCGCTCCTCAGGCAACTCCCCGGCGTGCCGCCGCTCAGCCGCGCCACCGGGTCCAGCGATGAAACGATTCTGTCGCGGCAGCGCATGCTGGCCGCCGTGGATGAAAGCACGGGCGAAATCCTCAAGGCGCTTGAAGCCAGTGGAGAACTGGACCGGACGATCGTGATCGTCACCAGCGACCACGGGTATTTTTATGGGGAGCACGGCCTCAGCGTGGAACGGCGCCTGGCCTACGAGGAAAGCATCCGCATTCCGGTGGCCATGCGTTACCCGCCCCTGATCAAGGCGGCGGGCAAACGCGATCAGATGATCGTGACGACCGATTTCGCACCCACCCTGCTGGAACTGGCCGGCGCGCCCGCCGACCCCAAAATGCAGGGCCGATCGCTGGTTCCCCTCCTGCGGGAAGACGGGCCGGAAATCCGGGATGCGTTTCTCATCGAATACTACACCGATACGGTATTCCCCCGCATGAACAAGATGGGCTATCAGGCGGTTCGGACCCGGGACTGGAAGTACATCCACTACGTCGATCTCCCGAACTCCGACGAATTATACGACATGAACCGCGATCCCTATGAGATGAGGAATCTCGCCGCAACGCCTCGCGCCGCGCCGACGTTGCAGGCCCTGCAAGGAGAGCTTGCCAAGCAGTTGCAGGCGACCGGAGCCGCCAAGCGGTAGCTCCAGTGCGCGTCCCGTCGGGCGAACCGCTGTAGGGCGGAGTGGCGCGGCCGCGCAGGTCCCATTGCTGAATTGCCACGGGGCGGGAAACGCGAAGGTTTCATTCTCAACATGACCTTGCGCGCACTCCTCTTTTTTCTGGCGGCGGGCATCGGTCTGTGTGCCGCCGCAGACGCAAACCCGCCCATCAAAACCGCGCGCGTCACCATTCTCTCGACCATGCTCGTGGGCGGAGCTGGCGACGGCGAAATTGGCGAATGGGGATTCTCGGCGCTCGTGGAAGCGGACGGCCGGCGGATCCTTTTCGACACCGGACTGCGCCCCCAAACAGTCCTGCACAATGCGCGCGTACTCGGAATCGATCTGAGCAACGTCACCGACGTGGTCCTCTCGCACAATCACGGCGACCACACGGGCGGACTGCTCACCTTGCGGCGCGAGTTTGGAGCCAAAAATCCCGCCGCCCTGTCTCGCGCACACGTGGGCCGAGGAATATTCTGGGACCGCGGTCTCGACAACAAAGGCGCGCCGCACAATCCGATGCCCACGCGGAAACCCGCGTATGAAGCAACCGGCGGCGTATTCATCGAACATGACGGCCCCGCCGAACTTGCCCCCGGAATCTGGTTCACCGGACCGATTGGCCGCCCGCACCCCGAGCGCAATTTCGGCGTGGCGCCCGGCACGAAGGTTCAGACGCCCGGCGGCTCGCAGGAGGACACCATCCCGGAAGATTCCGCCCTGGTCCTCGACACGGTGCGCGGCTTGGTGGTCATTACCGGCTGTGGACACGCAGGAGTGATCAACACGCTGACGGCAGCGCGGCGGGTTGTCCGTCCCGCGAAGGTCCAAGCCTTGATCGGCGGGATCCACCTCATGACCTCCGATGAAAAAAATCTGGCCTGGACCGCAGGCAAGTTTCGCGAATTCGAAGTCGCGCGACTCTTTGCCGCGCACTGTACAGGCTTGGAAGCCACCTACCGTCTGCGGGTGCTGGCCGGACTCGCCCGTGAAACCGCCGTGGTCGCCGCGGTCGGGGCGACGTTCGATCTGGAGCGCGGGATCAATGCTTTGATCCTGGCCCGTTGAGAGGATTTGATCGGCCCTGCGCCGCCCAGGATGGGCGCGCCCCTCGCGCATGGTCCTGACGAAGCAAAAAAACGGCTCGCCTCGTTCTCTGCTTGTTGACTCGCTGCGGCACTCTAGCGAGCGGTCGTTCTCCTAACTCCCGCTCAACCTCCCGCTTACCATGCCCTGGCCTCAAATCTACACCCCCGTCGGCGGAATCGGCGTGTCGGCGCTAATCGCCGCGCTGCCCGTCGTCACCCTCCTTGGCTTGCTCGCCTTCTTTCACGTCCGCGCGCAGATTGCGGCGCTGGCCGGCCTCATCGTGGCCGGTCTCATCGCCATTTTCGTGTACCAAATGCCCGCTTCACTGGCGGCGGCGTCGGCCGTTTATGGCGCGGGGTTCGGGCTGTTTCCCATCGGCTGGATCATTCTGAACGCCATTTTCATTTACCAACTCTCCGTAGATACGGGGCAGTTCGCCGTGCTCCAAACCCAGATCGCCGGGGTTTCACGCGACCGCCGGATTCAGTCGCTCCTGATCGCGTTTAGCTTTGGCGCCTTCATCGAAGGCGCCGCCGGCTTTGGCACGCCGGTGGCCATCACCGGCGCGCTGTTGATCGGCTTGGGGTTTCGTCCGCTCGAGGCGGCGAAACTCGCGCTCATCGGCAACACCGCGCCCGTCGCCTTCGGAGCGCTGGGCACTCCGTTGATCACGCTCGCGCGCATAACGGATCTGGATTTGATGACGCTGAGCGCGATGGTCGGC
>JBEENF010000203.1:0-7011 GCA_041192325.1 Verrucomicrobiota bacterium | reverse complement strand
GAGGCGACCGACAGCGGCGTGGGGGATTTGTGATGATAGAACCCAAGCACGGCCAGGCCGCGGGAGGCATACTCACGGTGAAATTCGTTGAGGGCGGGCGCGGTGGCCTTGCAGTAGGGGCAGCTCGGCGCGGTCCACCAGCGGACCAGCACGACCTTGCCGGCGAGGTCCTTGAGTTGTACGGGCGCCGAGTTGAGCCAATCGGTGACCGCCCACCCGGGCGCCTTTTTGCCGAGCAGGGATTCGTCCGCCCGCAGCGCAACGGTCCCGAGGGCGAGGGCAACCAGGAGCGTCCACCGCCCGGGCCAGATCTGCGGAAATTGTCGGGGGGCAAGAATCATGGAGTCGGCGTTGGGTGCACGATGGCACGCCGTCCCGTGCCCGCAAGCGCGGGGCGGGAATCGAGGGTTGCGGGCGGCTTCATGCCTCCTTCGCGCCGCCGTCGTAGCGGATGGCGTGGCCGTCTGACAGCAGGGCGTTGTTCAGGAAAATTCTATCGGCGTCGGGAGAGAGCGCGGAGCCGGAAGTGCCGTTTCGCCCCTCTGAGTTTTGCGCTGTCGACGCCGTGACGAAGACGTCGGCGAGATAGCGGTCGTATTTGTCGGGCTTGGTGGTGCTGACGATCACTGCGTCGCCGGGGCGGAGCAGGGCATCGACGAAGGCCTTCGCGGCGCGGCCGGCCGCGGTGGAAACTTCCGGACAGTCGAGACCGCGCAGCCGCAGCTTGAGATCGCGGGTGAAGCCGGGCGCTAGCACGATGGCGATGTCGAGCGTGTCGCCGTCGATTACCTTGAGTGAGGTCGGCGTAGGTCTTGAACCCGAGATCGATGCCGAGACCATCAGGGCGGTCGACGACGAGGTGAAGGCCCGGCGTGCCGCGGCGGGGCGTGAGGAGTTCGACCGGTTCGGCGGGGGAGGCTTGCTTTTGGCCTGACTCGAGCGGGACGGCGTTGAAGGCACGCACGCGCGTTTCGAGCACGGTCACCGTCCAGTTATTTTTCAATGCCTCCCTCAGGAACTTCATGCGCTGCGTGTCATCGTCGACCTGGCAAAGGAGCCGGCATTTCGACCATTCCAATTTGGCGCACGTGCGCCGAATTGGGAAACAACGGTGGAATTGGACGCATTCGCGGAGTGTGCGGGCGCCAATGTGAATATCGGCGGCCAGCTTCTCGTACACCTGTGCGCCGTAATCGGCGCGGTGGCGAAACAGGAGGACGTGCGCGTTGATCAGACGACCGGTCTCGTGATGGGTGTCGACCCAGGCGAGATCGATCGCCCGGCGACCGCCGAGCACAACGGCCATGACGGCGTCGCGCAACTGGGCGTAAGTCTGCGGCGTCGGGGTGTTCGCGCGCGAGATCATGGGGAAGTGGGGACACTATGGGTGTGCCTGATTTCCGTCCCGAAGTCGCGCCGAAAACCGGTTATCTCTCATCGCATACAGGGGGCCTGTAGCCTGGAGAGATTCAGAGCCGATGGCGGTGCGGTGAAGCCGTAGCCCATGAACGAAGGCACGAGCGGAGAATGCGAAAGTGGAAATCAATTCGCACTTCAACACCAAGGAGCAGGGGTTCATTTCCTTTGTGCTGTCACACTACGTGGCGGCCGGGGTGGATGAACTGGATCAGTCCAAGTTGGCTCCGCTGCTGAAATTAAAATATAACAACGCGCTGGCCGACGCGATCGCGGACCTCGGCAACCCGGAAGAAATCGGCAAGCTTTTCGCCGGTTTTCAGAAGTGTTTGTACCAGGAAGAGGTGGCGTGAGCCAGGCCGACCTCTCTGCGACTTCGCGTGAATTTGCCGAAACGCGGCGCGAGGGACGGGCGAACGAGTTTAGCGGGCCTGGCTTTGGCGTCACTTTCCGGCTGACCTTTCCCGAAACTTACGGCTCAGGATAAAAGCCATAACCAGCCGTCGCGCCTTTCACCAATCGGCCCCATTCGCATGCATTTTCACCAAAATGGGCCTTGGCGTTTTCCAAATCGCGCGATGACCGGTTGAAGATCTCCACGTCAATTTCAAGTCTAGTGGTCAGTCCGCCAACGCTGCAACCGGCGAGCAGGAAGTGCAGAAATTGCATGGCGAGTGTATGAAGGTTCATGCCCGGGGGAGAAATGAATCCCTCGTAAGCAAAGCCAGCGTCGCGCCGCTTCCCCTAAGGCAGATCAAGATAGAATAGCTAAGATTTCGGCCGCGGCGGAATCGGGTATTGCTTAGGCGAATCCCAAATCTGGACCGCCAACTTATTGTCGGAGCCGTAAACGAAGACGATTTCGCCCTTGAAGCTGGATTTCACTCTCTCGCGCAAATCGAACTTCTCCTCTCGCTCGCGCTTCTCTGAGTCTTTCCATCGGACCGTAAACACGTCATTTGGGGCCGTCTCCATCGGTCCCGCGTTCGCTGCGTAACCCGATTGCCCGATATTCCCGCAGCCGTAGTTGTATTCGCCGGAACTATCGAAGATCCGATTCTCCGTGATCCGTTCGTCACCCAAATTGACGACCACAATGCGGTATGAGTAGGTTCGAGCCATAGAGTTACAGCCACTTCCACAGATCAGTACCAACAACACTGTCAAAAGGTTCTTCATGGGGAGTTAGCGGGGACGTTTCGGAAACAAGTTGTGCGGGAACCTAAGGCTCAGATCGTGCGGCGCTGTGTTTCCGGTTGGAGTAAATTGCGGTAGTTCGCCGAACGGAGCCCCTGCGGCTTTGCCAGAGCGCCAGACAAACTCCAATGGGGCACGACTCAAATCATTGGTGTTTTGAGCGTGTCCGCGTCCGATATCATAGTGATCGCCTGGGAAGCTTTGCTCGACGAAGCCTTTGCGTGCTCCCAACGGGGTCAGCGGGAAGAGAAAGCGCGTTTCGTTTTGTGCCGTGGCGTGCGCTGCGTCCCCGACCTCGGGGGGCAGATTCATTCGGATGCCTAGATTGATGTCGTTGCCCGGCATGCCGAACGAGCCGACCGTGTCGAACAGCCCGACGAAACGAATTAAGAACTCGCATTCGCCAGGTGGCTTGTTCGTGCCGGCCCGTAGTTTATGCTTTAGACTGCCGCCGTAGGACGGATCGTACCCTCGTTCGACCAAGAGATTGGCAAACTCTCTCGCGAGCGATGCTCCTCGACTGAACCCTACAATATCGACGTATCGATCGCCGGAATCGACTGCACGAATGAAGTCACGATAAGCGGAGTCCAGCCGGTTGCCCGCGCCGGCCCCGGTTAGCCCGCCGAGGGCGCGAGTGCCGAAGCTGCTGCCGACGCCGGCATAGTAAAACCTAAGTTGTCTGTCATCATACGTCTCATAAAGTATTCTAACATTCGTGCCGCTTCGTGCGTTGTTTCCCGTGCCATCGAAAAAATAACCCGCAAGTCCGAGCACATCGATATTGCTGATAGGATCATTGGCGACGAAGCCGTAGAGATTCACGCCACCCTCTTCGTCGATGGGATCTCTGGACAACCACCGCCCAGTCTCCGGCGCGTAGTAGCGATAGCCGTAGTAAAGATGGCCGGTCTCGGCGTCGGTGAATTTGGTGGAAAAGCGGAAGGGATTGCTTTGCGCGTAGCTGCCTTCGCTCAACGCCGGTTCACCGAAGGGGTTGTAGTCATAGTTGGCCGACACCCGGCCGTCGGTGGCGGTGACGAGTCCGGTCAGGTTGCCATTACCGTCGTAGGTTGGGAAGTGGGTGGAGTTTGTCGCCGTATCCGTGATCCCGAGCAGACCACCTACGCCGCCGGCGTCTTGCGCCCGGCCGCTCAGGTCGAGCCCCCACGTGTAGGTGCGCACCGGAGTGTTACCGGCGAGCGCGTCCAGTTCGGCAATCATCGTCCATCCATCGTAGAGGAAGAGCGTGTGACTGGCGAGCGCCCATGAACTGTTCTCCCCGCGGAATACTTGTTTCGCCACCCGCCGGCGTTGCGCGTCGTAGGTGAACGCGAGCTTCAGCCGGGCCGCTCCGGCGGTCGCAGCGGCCGGCGCCGTTTCCATTCCGATCAAACGGTTTTCCGCGTCCCACCGGTACAGCCAGCGAGCGTCGCCCGTGAGATTCCCGTCGGCGTCGAAGGTAAACGGTTCCTGCGCTGCGGACACATATGCCGTCGTTGCCACTTCGGTCACAACATCCTCGCCGTTGGGGCCGCTTAGATTCGCGACGCCGCTGATCTTCAGCGGCACGGTTCGTCCCGTCGTCGCATTGTCCACGGTTATCCGCTGATGAAAAAATTCACCCTGGCGGGTGGTGGTTTGCGGCGGACCACCCTCCACGGCAACGGTCACCGTTGCCGTGGCGGTCGCGGCTCCGACCACGTCGATCACTCCCGGCGTCGAGCGCTGGGTATATTGGTTCAATCCGTTGGTCAGGTAAATTGAGGCGGCTCCGTTGCTGATGGCGGTCTGGCGGTTCCCAATATAGTCGAACGTCCACGCGTAATCGCGCCCCAGCACAGCGGTGTTGTCGGCCAAAACTTTTTTCGCGCCGGTAACCTGCCCGAGCGGATCGTAGGTGTAGCTCCACGCTCCGCCGTTTTCCCGGGTGACGCGGGTGCGCAGATCCGCGGCGTTGTAGGTGTAGGTGTGGGAGGTGGCGGGCGCTCCCGCCGGCGTGTGGGTGATGGCCGCCAGCCGATCGAGGCGGTCGTAGGTTCGGGCGGAGACGAGCCGGGCTGCGCCGGCGCTGCCCAGCGAAACGGATTCCACGAGGGCGGAGTTGGCGGCGTAGGTGTAACCGGCCGTGGTCGCTCCGCGGGTCACCGTTTGCAGGCGCGAGGCGGCGTCGTAGGTGTAGGACACCGTTGGCACGGCGGGAGCCAAGACCGTGTTCAGCCGCTGCAAGGCGTCGTACGTGCGGCTGATAGCACGGCCACTGAGCAATCCTGAGGAGTAGGTTTCGTTTTGGACTTGGCCCGATGAATCATAGTCGAACACACGCAGGCCCGAAGCATCGGCGAGCGTTTTGGGCCGCCCAGTGCGATCATGAGAAATCGTTATATCGGGCGTGTCGTCCGAGTAGTCGGTCCGAACGAGATCTCCGGCGGCGTTGTAGGTGTACGTGGTGGTGATCGCGGGCGAGCGGGCCCAAGTGCGAGTGAGGAGGCGGCCGGAGGCCAGGTAGGTGTAAGAGGGGCCGGTGTTGTCGGCGTGGCGCTTGTTCTGCAGGAAGCCGCGAACCGGATCATAACTCCACGAGGTCACGGCCCGGCCGGTGTCTCCGGTGAAATCCCGCCAGGTCGTCATCGTCGCCACGCGACCTTGGGGATCGTAGGTGTACTCCACCGGATAAGTGCGCGCACCCCAGACGCGTTTCGGTTGGCCGGTCGGCCAATAGGTGGTGTTGACGGTGGCGCCATCGGGCAGGGTGACGGTCTTCATCCGCCCGGCGCTGTCGTAGGAATAAACCGTGGTTTGCGCATCATAGCCGGGGCCGGTGCGCGCCGGATCGGGATCGGGCGTGGTGACGGAGCGAAGCTGATCGTCGTCATAGTATGCGTAGTTCGTGGCGCCGTTGCGGGCATCGGTGGAGGCCTGCAGCCGGCCGTGGCCGTCGTAAGTGTAGTTTGACGCGGCCAGCTGCACACCACCAGCGGTTTTCACCGTGCTGGAAGTGAGACGGTCGCCACTGAAGCTTTGGATGTTTTGTCCGCCATCGGGCGCAGTGGTGGTGATGGTCCGTCCGCCCGCGCCGTCGATCACGCTCGCCGTGGCCGTCGTCAATCCCCGCACGGTCCGCCACGAACCGGTTCCATCGCTGCTTTGTTCGGAGAGGGCGACGACGGTGGGGGTTGAGTCGTTGTCCGCTTCCCAAATTTCCGTGGTCGAGCGCTGGATCGGGACGGAGCCGGTGCCAATGGACTTCATCGCCACCGTGTTGGTGGTGCGAACGACCCGGTCGGTCGCGAGGTCGATCGTTCCGTTGCCATTGAGGTCGACGGCGGAGATTTCCGGCTCGCCGCGGGCGTTGTAGGCAAACAGCTGCGCGACCCCATCGGGGTCAACCTGCCGAACCCGTTGCCCAGCGGAATTAAAGAACGAGCGCGCCGTAGCTCCGTCAGGAAAACGGATTTGAACGACGCGACCGGCCAAGTCAGCCAGCGTTTCCGTCCACTGGCTGGTCGTGGGTTGCCCGCTGGCAGAGGCTCCGATCGCGGTATCCCTTACGAAAACGCCCTCGGACGTGACGCGGTACGTGTAGACGCGGGGCGGCACGGCAGAGCCGCCCACGCTGAGGGCCGAACCGTCGTTGGCAAAGGTGGCAATGCGGGCGCTGCCGTCCGGAAAAGTGGTGGTGCGGGTGAGCTGTCCGGCATTGGCGTCGTAACTCCACGCGTGCGTCGTCGTGCGGCCGAGCGCATCGCTTTGCGCCAAAAGGCTGCCCGCCACATCGTAGGTGCTCGTTTCCCGGATCATTTCCGAACCGTCGGAGCCGACTCGAATGGTGGCCGTCACGCGTCCATCCGCATCGTAGACCGTCCGCGTCGCAATCCCGTCGCGAGTCACTTCGATGTTTCTCCCCAGCGGATCGTATTTGAAGGTGGTGACGAGTCCTGCGCGGTCCGTTTCGGAAGCCAGTCCGCAACAGGCGTAGGCGCGCAACACGAAGGCGCCGTCAGCGTAGTCGACGCGAGTCGGCCGGCCCAGGGCATCAAATGCCGTCACCGTCGAGCTGCTTAAGATGAAGTTGCCCGCGATGTCGCTCACACTTTCGGTTACGACTTGTCTGGCGCGGTTGGTAAGCGCGACCGTGCGCCGGCCGTCGACCACGTCGGTGCGGGCGGCGTTGGTCTGGCCCGATTTCACGGTCGTCGTGAGCAGGTCATTCGCATCCAGCCGGTAAGTTGTGAGGATGGCGGTTCCGTCGGGTTGGCTCACGCGGGCTTCGCGGCCTTTGAATTCGCCGGAATCGTAAACAAGAGTTTCGGTGGTCAGCCCACCGGTGGCATCCCACGCAGCGCCGGCCGTCACGCTCACGATGTCGAATCTGCGCTTGCACGCGACGCCGTCGAA
>JBEENF010000202.1:0-7023 GCA_041192325.1 Verrucomicrobiota bacterium | reverse complement strand
CCCCGTGGCACCACCGACGAAGACAAATACTACAAGAATCGGGGCGGCGTCCCGCCGTGGATGACGCCGTTTGGCGTGGCGCGCCATCAGAAGCTTTATCCGGAACTCTGGAAGGAAGATATCGCTTTCACCTCCGGCCGGCTGACGAGCGACCAGAAGATGAAGGAGCAAGTCGCCGCCGCCTATGTCATGGGCAATGTCAAAATCGGCGCGGTGTCGGTCTTGGGCGGCGTGCGCATGGAAGACACCCGCGACGAAGGGGAGGGTCCGGTCAGCCGCCTCACCCCTGCCGAGGCAGCGCGCCGGGCCGCTTGGGTTGGACCCGTCACGGATGTGGAACAGCGTCGCCGCAACCTTGAACAGTTCGGCACACGCGCCACCAACAAGGGGCAATACCGCTTCTATCTTCCCGGCGTGCACCTGAAGTACGAGCCGATCCGCGGCCTGGTTTCGCGTTTGAGCTGGTCAACCGGCGTCGGCCGACCCTCCTTCGGATCCATTCTTCCTAACACCACGGTTAATGACACGGCCCAAACCCTCACAATCAGCAACCCGAACCTAAAGCCGCAGTATTCAAACAACTGGGACTTTACGACGGAATATTATTTCAAGTCGCAGGGAATGATCTCGATTGGCGCCTTTCACAAAAAGATCAGCGACTATATCGGCACGGACAACAGCCAGTATGTGGTCGCGGGACAGGACAACGGTTTCGACGGACAGTTTGTCGGTTACAATATTCTGACCTCGGCCAACAGCGGTTACGCGAAGATCAAGGGCCTTGAGGCCAGCTACCAGCAGCAATTGGCGTTTCTGCCCGGTTGGTCGAAAGGACTCGGCGTCTACGCCAATTTCACCAAGTTGCAGACCGAGGGAGATAGTTCCGATTTTACCAACGGGCCCTCGGGCCGGGCCATCGCGGGCTTCCTTGATACGACTGGCAACGTCGGAATCAGTTATCGCGGGCAAGGATTTGATTTGCAGCTGCAGGCGGTCTATCGGGGCAAGTACCTGACCAGCAATTCAACCAACGCGGCGCTCGTGACGTACCAGGCGGCGAAGACAACGTGGAGTTGGAAATCGCGGTACAATTTCTCCAAGAATCTCGGCGTCTTCTTTGACGTGGAGAACCTCTTCGAGGTACCGCTCGATAATCTGTATGCGCTGTATCCGGAGCGTTACACCACGTATCGGGTGTTTCACGCGAAAATCACCGGCGGTGTTACCGGCCGCTTCTAGGTTCAAACGCTGCTTTAATCGGGCTTCGAGGCCGTGATTTCCAACCGGAATCACGGCCTTTTTATTACCAAAGAGGGGAGGGGGGGGGGGGGGGCCGCGATTGGAGTTCGCAATGGACAACCGAAGTGGAGCCACAATTGATGGTCCCTGGCCCTGCCAGTTGCGGCTCGCCGCCCCAGAAATCCCATGAACGAGATACCCGATCCAATTACCGGCGCCGGCTCAGGCCGCCGCGCCTTTTTCAGCCGGGCCACGAGCGTTGTTACCGCAGTGGCAGCGACCAACCTGTTGAACCGTCCAGCGCAGGCCCAGACCGCAGGGTCCGTGCCTGGCGGCGCGATCAATGCACTCGAAGCCGGAGGCCTCCAGGCCGCCCTCGATGCGCTGCCCGCGCACGGCGGCACAATTTTCATCCCCGCGGGCAGACACCGGATTTCGCAGCCCGTAAGGAAGCAACTGAAGGAGGGACAACACCTGTTCATTGTCGGCGAAGGACGCGCCAGCGTGCTCGTCAATGCCAACACGTCAGGCGAGCCCCTGCTCCACATCACGGGGGTGGTCGGTTCGTGGTGGCCGGATCTGAAGATGACCATTCGCGACATCACGTTTGAAGGGAACCACCAGAGCGGCGATGCGCTCGTCGTGCTGTTTCCCAACGATCTGTCTGTCGACAGCTGTTTCTTTATTCACCATGGCGGGCAGGCGATCAACCTGGGGCCGCAAGGCACCAACGTAACCATCCGCGATTGCTGGATGCGCGACTGCAAACGCGGCGTTCGCGCCGAGGCCATTCATCACCTGACGCTGCACGGTAACCAGACGCGCTCCCTTGAGCCCGGACTGAAACAGGAGGAGCACGTGTACCTCGACTGGAGCTGCCGCGAAATCCGCATCGTCAACAACCACTTTGCGTACGGTCACACCACGGCGATCATCCTCGACGGCACGGCGCAGCATGTGATCGCCAACAACACCATCGAGGGCTTCAAAACGGCGATCGAAGCGCGCGGTAGTTCAGCAAAAAAAGCGCGCGATCACTGTCGCGACATCGCCATCACCTCGAACTATATTCTGGCTGAAATCGGCGTGCGCCTCACCGGCCCCTGCCGTGGTTTTGCCATCACGGGCAACACATTCATCAACAACCCAGGAGGCGCGGTGCTGATCGAACAGGCGGCGTCAGCGGGTAAACACGCGATCACCGCGAACATAATCCGCAAAAGCGTGTATGGCGGCGCGTTCTTCCCGATGCCGAAGACGGCGCCCACCCAAGGCGGCATCGCGCTCGGCGATGCCAGCGACTGCATCGTGTCGAATAATGTCCTCGATGGCATCGATCCGGGTCCCGGCATCAGCGCCGGCCCTGGCGGTGGCCGTCACCTCATCACCGCGAATCGCATCGTCAGTCCGAAGGGCGCGGCGCTGGCCGTCGAGGCGCCAGGCTGCATTGTGGAGCAGAATTTGACCACCTGAACGCGCGGCACACTGCTCGGAGCCACGCTCAAAAGAGCTCCGTTTGCACCGGCTTCGGCGCCGGAGGCGAAGGCCGCGTGAACGCGACGGGTTCCAGAATCTCCGGCGCATTATTGCGCGGACTGTTCACCAACCCCGAAATAGGGAACGCCTCCATCTCCGCGGCGGGATGGGGCGCCGTCAGCGTCGCAACTTGCTCGGGCGTCATGGCGCCAGGCGCGATCCATTGCTTCGCCTCTTCATCATCGAGAATGGCGGGCATCCGATTGTGGATGGTCAGCATCAATTCATTCGGCCCCGTCGTAAGCAGCGCATACGTGGCGGGCCGGTTCTCCGTCGCGCATTCATAAATCCCGGCCATGAAAAACGATCGTCCCCCCCGCAGGTGAATGTCGAAGGGGATCTTCGTCTTCTCATCCAGCCGGAGCCACTCGTAAAAACCATCCGCGGGCACGAGACAGCGGCGCTTCTGTACCGCCGCACGGAACATGCCGTTTACCGCCGCCTTCTCCGCCTGCGCGTTAATCGGAGCCAGTTTGGGTTTTTCCGACTTTTCCCAATACGGCACGAAGCCCCACCGCATCGTCGTCACTTCCGGCCTACCTTCGTTGTTCATCACCAACACGGGCAAGTTTTGGCTTGGCGCGATGTTGTAACGCGGACGGTCAGGCACCCAGTCCGGGACGTTGAACGTATCCCGCAGATGCCGGGTCAGCTCGTCGGTCTCCTTGATTCGATAGCGTCCGCACATGGGGAAACCGTAAACGCCTCGGGTGGTGTTTCAACGCCGATGGTGGATTTGCGGCAAAGCCCTTGGGCGGAGAGGCCAGGCCACGCTCTGACCAGCGGCTATTTTCGTTGGGTAAGAAAGAGGAAGGCTCCCAGCTTGGACGCCGTGACGATATCCGGCGCATTGTCCCCGTTTACATCCACCGCTACGATCTGCGTGCCCAGCCCCGACGCATCGTCAATTAACCGCGGCACGAACTTGGCGCCGCCGGCCGCACCCGCATCGCGCCGCAGGAGAAACACGTAGTTGACCGGCGTGGCCATGGGCTCGACGTCACCCTTCGGGCCGTGCGCCCAGCGGCGCTTTCCGGTGATAACATCCGGTATTCCGTCGCCATCGATATCCGACAGCGCGAGCGCGTGCGGCTGCGAGAATGCGACGCCGAAGTTCTTTTCCTCGGCGCGCGAACCCATGATGCGACGCTCCTTAAAGGTAATGCCCCCCTCGCCGTCGCGCACCTGCTCAAACCAGGAAAGTCCCCACCCATGGGCGTTGATCGCGGACACCACATCATTCCGGCCGTCGCCGTTGACGTCATATATCAGAATCTGCGCTCCGCCTCTATCCCTGCTGAACGTGTAAGCATGTTTCTTCCACAACGTGCCGGGCGCCGAACCGCTGGGCGGCTGCTCCCACCAACCCTCATTTAACACGAGATCAGCCCGGCCATCGCCGTTGATGTCGCCAGTGCCCTCGCCGTGATAGTAATGATCGAATTCACCTGGCTCGGTAATGACCGTAAACTTCCACGGTTTTGTTGGGGCGGTCCAATCGGGAGCATACCAACCCCACTGCTTAACTTTGTCTTTCGCGGTGGCTCCAGAAATCGAGACGAGCTCGGGCTTCCCGTCGCCATCCATATCCACAAACTGCGGTGATTCGCCGAAGACGCGTTGCGAAACAAAGTGTCTTTCCCAGCGCGCTTGGCGATTCGCCAGCGCTTCGCCGCCGGGGTTGCGGTACCAATACGCTTCATGGAACAGCACGCGGCCGAGCACCAGGATGTCCGGCCAGCCGTCGCCGTCGAAATCGTAGGGGAAGGTGAACATGCTGTTCGACGGCTTTTCCTCCAGCGACTGTGGCGTAGGTTCGTAAAAGGTGTGCGCGACCTTGAAATCCGGCCCTGCGTACCAAAAAGGGCCCGCAATAATGTCGAGGTGACCGTCGCGATTGATGTCCGCGACATTGATGCCGTCGCACCAATACTCAGGCGTCAGCCGGAGTTTTTGAAAGGCCACGTCACGCGATCGACCGGGGGAGACCAGGGCAAGGGCTGCGACCACAAGCCCCCCAAGACGCAATAGTGCGAACCACATGTTTGGGAAGCTTTTCCACCGCCGGCCGGAAAAGCGATCCCAGAGGCGCCGACTGCGCAACGGTTCGGCCGGACCGCATCCGGACCGCGACTCGATCCCGGCGGCCACACTCCTATTTCTTCAGCGCGAAGGCCACATAAGCGTCGCCCGGCCCCGAAGCCCCGCCGACCCGGCCGCCTCCCGTGGCCGTGATTACCACAAATTGCCGGCCGTCCACTTCATACACCGCGGGCGCGGCGGTACCGGCGAAGGGCAGTTTTGCCGACCAAAGTTCCGCTCCGGTATCGGCGTCAAAGGCCCGCAGTTTTTCGTCCTGCGTGCCCGCGACGAAAACGAGACCGCCCGCGGTCACGGTCGCTCCGCCCAGGTTTTGGGAGCCGGTGATGGGCATGCCTTTTTTCGTCAGTTCTTCGAGTTCTCCCAAGGGCACGCGCCACAGCACTTTTCCCGTGCTAAGGTCATAGCAGTTGAGCAGTCCCCACGGCGGATTGATGCCCGGATAGCCTTCGTGATCGACCAGGAAATTGAAGCCGTCGAAAACATATTTGGCGCGATCGCGCGCACTCGCGTCGCGTCCCGGCGGCTGATTCCGGCGGAAAAGGTAGTCCAGAAGATCCTTCTTTTCGTCCGCGTTCAGCACGAGATTCGGAGGCATTGCTCCCTTGCCTGTCACGAGCAGGCTGAGCACTTCCGCATCCGTCTTGCGCGTCTTGAGGCCGATCAACGGCGGGGCCATGCCGACGCCGGCACGATTCGGACCATGACAGGCGGCGCAATGCAGCTGGTAGTGTTTCTCACCTGCTGTGGGTGGATGTCGCGGGTCCCGCTCGCGTTCATCGTTTGCAATTACCGTAATTTTCGAGACCCAACGATTGGAGGTTACATACAACCGGCCGGTGGGCACATCGATGGCGCCGCCAGACCATTCCGCGCCACCGCGTGAACCAATATACAGCGTTGGCTTCCCCTCGGTGTGGGTTTGGTAGAAACCATAATTCGATCGCTCCATCTGTTTGAGGGCGAACTCGCGCGCCTCGGGGGAGCGAGTCGTGAGGTCCGCAGGGTTGAACTCCATGCGCGAGATTTGCTCCGGCAATTCGGGGTCAGGCTGATAAGGGGCGGTCCTTTCGCCCGGCAGATTGGAGACTGGAGCGCGGCGCAGCCGGAACGGAAAGATCGGCTTGCCGGTCAAGCGATCGAGCAAAAGGAGCGTGCCGGATTTTGCCATGCCAGTGACCGCGTCAACGCGGCGGCCGTCGCGAACAATGGTGACGAGATTCGGCGCCGCGCAGATGTCCAGGTCCCAAATGTCGTGCCGCACGTTCTGGAAATGCCAGAGGTATTTGCCCGTGATCGCATCGACCGCGACCACGCAGTTGCTGAAGAGATTGTCCCCAAGCCGGCCGAGCCCGACCATGTCCGGGTGCGGCGCGCCGAACGAGAGAAACGCGATGCCCCGCTGGTCGTCGACGGAAAATCCGCTCCACCCATTCGCCGGACCCTCCGGCCACGCCCATGAGGGCGGTCCAAATTCGCCGCCTTGCGCCACGGATTGGAAGCGCCACAGCAGCTTGCCGTTGCGCACGTCGTAGCCGTACGCGTCGCCGTGGATGCCCGTTGAGATATACACGTGCTTGTAAACCGCACCCGCGACCGTGGAGCCGGTCGGAATGTTTGCTTTTCCCCCATCGCCAAATTCCGGCAGCGACTGGCCGGTTTTCGGATCGACCGCATGAATCCAGTCGCCCGAACCAAAAAGCAAGCGGGGCGAATGCGCGCGATCCCCCGGCCAGTAAACGAGTCCCCGCCGCGCGGGCGCGTCTTCCGGACGCGTACGCGATACTTTTTCCATTGGAACACGCCAGCGTTCCGTGCCAGTCGCCGCATCGATCGCGACGATGGCCCGACCCGGGGTGGGCCCGAACAATACGCCGTTCACAATGATGGGGGTGGATTGGATATTTGCGGCGCCGTCCTTCGAGCGATAGACCCATGCGACTTCGAGATTTCGCACGTTGTCCCGATTGATCTGCTTCAGGCCTGAATACCGTCGCGCGCCATTGTCGCCCAGCGAGCGCTCCCATCGCGTGAACTGAGCGAGATCGACGGGCGCCGCGGGCGTGAGCTCTTCCGGCCGGGCCGCGGGAATAATCTTAAATTCTGGCAGCGCGGCGCGTTCCTTCGGATCCTCCAATGTGGCCGCGG
>JBEENF010000201.1:0-7023 GCA_041192325.1 Verrucomicrobiota bacterium | reverse complement strand
AAGCCCTTTTCCGTGGGCATCAATTGCGCGCTCGGCGGCCAGGCCATGCGTCCCTATGTCGAAGAGCTCGCACAGATCGCGGAGTGTTACGTGAGCTGTTATCCGAATGCGGGCCTGCCCAACGCCGTTGGCGGCTATGATGAAACCCCGGCCGACATGGCCGCGGTGCTCGGCGAGTTTGCGGCCAACGGCTGGGTCAACCTCGTCGGGGGCTGCTGTGGCTCGACGCCGGCTCATATTGCCGCGATCGCCCAAGCCGTGCGCGGAAAAGCGCCGCGCAAAATTCCCGCGCCGCCTGCCGCCTTGCGTCTGAGCGGGCTCGAAGTTCTTCAGGTCGCCTAAACTTTCGTTCCTTCTGTTGCTTCGCCGATCGCTGCCGGACCCGAGATTCGGACGGCTGAATCGGAGATCAGCTCACCCGAGAACCGCCGAATTTGTTAATGCCTCCCTCCTCTTCCACGCCCACGTCTTCTTCCGCTGCTTCCGCGTTTTTGGTCATTGGTGAACGCACCAACATCACGGGCTCGCCGAAGTTCGCCAAAGCGCTCAAGGCCGGCGATTGGGACGCCTGCCTCGCCATCGCGCGCCAGCAGGTCGAGAGCGGGGCCAACGTGCTCGATATTAATGTCGACGAGGCGTTGATCGACGGTGAAGCGACGATGGTAAAGTTTCTGAATCTCATTGCCGCCGAGCCGGAGATTTCGCGCGTGCCGATCATGATCGATTCGTCGAAGTGGACGGTCCTCGAAAACGGACTCCAGTGCCTGCAGGGCAAAGGGATCGTCAATTCCATCTCCTTGAAGGACGGCGAGGCCGAGTTCCTCCGCCGGGCCCGTCTCGTCCGCCGCTATGGCGCCGCGGCCGTCGTCATGGCTTTCGATGAACAGGGCCAGGCTGCCACGCGCGACGAGAAGGTGCGCATCTGCACCCGCGCCTACCGGTTGCTCACGCAAACAATCGGGTTCCCGCCGGAAGACATCATCTTCGACCCCAACATCCTCACGGTCGCGACCGGCATCGAGGAGCACAACAATTACGCGGTTGATTTCTTCGAGGCCACGCAGCTCATCAAGCAGACGCTGCCCCTCGCAAGAGTCAGTGGCGGCGTCTCGAACGTTTCGTTTTCTTTTCGCGGCAATAATCCGGTGCGCGAGGCCATGCACACGGCGTTTCTCTACCACGGCATTCGGGCCGGACTGGACATGGCGATCGTCAATGCCGGCATGCTCGGCGTTTACGCGGAGATCCCCGCGGACCTGCTCGAGCGCGTCGAGGACGTGCTGCTTAATCGCCGACCGGATGGCACCGAGCGCCTCGTCACTTTTGCCGAGGAACTGAAAGCCCGGGAAATGGCGGCGAAGGCCAGCGGCAACGGACCCGCGGAACAACCCGTGCAGGTTGACGCCTGGCGCACGCAAGGCGTCGAGGAGCGGCTGAAGCATGCGCTGGTCAAGGGCATCGATGCCTTTGTGGACGCTGACACCGAGGAAGCCCGGCAGAAATTTGCGCGACCGCTCGACATCATCGAAGGACCGCTGATGGACGGGATGCGGGTGGTCGGGGATCTGTTCGGCGCCGGGAAAATGTTTCTGCCGCAGGTCGTAAAATCGGCGCGGGTGATGAAAAAATCCGTGGCCTATCTCACGCCTTACATGGAGGCAGAGAAGAAGAAGGCCGAGGCGGCCGGCGCGGTTTCCCGCGCGAACGGCCGGGTGCTGCTCGCAACCGTCAAGGGTGACGTGCACGACATCGGCAAGAATATCGTGGGCGTCGTGCTGGCGTGTAACAACTACGAGGTCACCGACCTCGGCGTGATGGTGCCCGCGGAAAAGATTCTCGCCGTGGCGCGGGAAAAGCAGGTCGACGTCGTCGGGTTGTCCGGACTCATCACCCCCTCCCTCGACGAGATGGTCCATGTCGCGCGCGAGATGACCCGCCAGGGTTTTACGCTGCCCTTGTTGATCGGCGGCGCCACCACCAGTCCGGCGCACACCGCGGTGAAGGTCGCGCCGGAATACGCCTCGGGCGTTGTGCATGTGCTCGACGCCTCCCGCGTGGTCAACGTGGTGAGCGCGCTGCTGTCCAACGAGCAGAAACCCGCCTTCCTGGCCGACATCGCCACCAAGCAGGAACGGCAACGCGTGGAATTCGGCGAACGCCAGAACCGTCGCCCCTTGCTTTCGCTCGCGACCGCGCGATCGCGCAAACCCGTGTTCGATTGGCGCACGACGGATATTCCGCGGCCGGAGTTTCTCGGCCCGCGGGTATTTAATCCAGTGCCGCTGGCCGACATCGTGCATTTCATCGATTGGGGCCCCTTCTTCAGCGCCTGGGAACTGCACGGGCGTTATCCGGAACTGCTCACCGACCCGGTGATCGGAGCGGAGGCCACGAAGTTGTTCGCGGACGCGCAGAAACTACTGCACCGGATTGTCACCGAGCAGCGCTTCACGGCCAAGGCAGTCATCGCCTTCTGGCCGGCCAATGCCGTGGGCGATTCCATCGAGGTTTACGCCGATGAAAACCGCAGCCGCGTGCTGGCGAGTTTTCATTGCCTCCGCCAGCAACTGGAAAAGCCGGCGGATCAGTTCAATCATTCGCTCGCCGACTACATCGCGCCCCGGGACTCCGGCCGGCTGGATTATGTCGGCGGATTTGCGGTCACAACCGGACACGGCGTCGAGGAGTTCGCGGCCGGTTTCCGCGCGGCGCACGATGATTATTCCGCCATCATGGCCCAGGCGCTGGGGGATCGTCTCGCGGAGGCGCTCGCGGAGCTCATGCACCAACGCGCCCGCCAGGCCTGTGCCTACGGCAAAACCGAGGACCTCGAGATGAAAGATATTATCCGCGAAAAATATCGCGGCATCCGGCCCGCTCCTGGCTATCCGGCATGCCCGGATCATACCGAAAAGCCCACCCTCTTCTCCCTCCTCGAGGCGACGCCGGCCACCGGCATTGCACTCACCGAAAGCAACGCGATGAGCCCGGCGAGCAGCGTGAGCGGCATGTATTTCAATCATCCCGAGGCCAAATATTTTGCCGTGGGGAAAATCGGCCGCGATCAGGTCGAAGACTATGCCGCGCGCAAAACCATGAGCGTCGCCGAGGTGGAGCGCTGGCTGGGTCCCTATCTCGATTACCGTCCGGCCAGCTGAGCTCCCGCGGAAGCGGCCGCGCTGGCAGCGACAACCCAGCCCGCCGGCCACACGATTCGCGAAAGTCCCGCTCCCGGCGGCAGGCGGGGGGCACGGCGCCGCGGACCCGGCCAGCCGCCTGGGTCGGTGAAGGTCTTCCGCGCGGCTGCTGGGGGGTGTCGGCAGACGGCAACTCCCCGCGGGCGATAAAGTTTTGGTTGTGCCCTTTGCGTGGCCTGCTCCAGCGTGACGCCACCCCATGTCCTCGCCCGCTTCGACCCGTCCCGCTCCCACAACTTTCACGGGTGTGCTCCGGCAGCTTGGGCCGGGACTCATCATCAGCGCGTCAATTGTTGGATCGGGCGAGCTGATCGTAACTCCGAAGCTCGGCGCGAGCGTTGGCTTCACGCTGCTCTGGTTCATCATTCTCGGGTGCATCCTCAAAGTTTTCATCCAAATCGAATTGGGTCGTTTCACGATCGCGCGTGGGCTCACCACCCTGGAAACCCTGGATCGCGTCCCTGGCCCGCGCGTGGTCGCGTCGTGGCTGGTTTGGCTCTGGCTGCTGATGTTTATTGCGACCTTCTTCCAACTGGCGGGGATGGTCGGCGGAGTGGTTAATATTCTTGCCCTCGGCGGGGTGACGCTCGCGAAACCCATCGTGGCGCTAATCATCGCCGTCGTGACCGGCGCCATGCTGGTCATCGGACGCTACTCCGTCGTGGAATCGCTCTCCACCTTGTTCGTCGCCGCCTTCACGATTTGCACCATGGGAGCGGTTGTCGCGCTGCAGTTTACCAGCTTCGCCATTACGCCCCAGAATCTCGTCGAAGGGTTCAGCTTTAACCTGCCGGCGTCCTTCACGGTCGCCTTCGCGGCGTTCGGCATCATCGGCGTGGGCGCTTCCGAACTTATCTACTACCCCTATTGGTGTCTGGAAAAAGGATACGCCCGTCATGTCGGTCCCGCTGACGGCACACCCGAACGGGCTTCGCGGGCGCGAGGGTGGATTCGCGTCATGGTGACGGACGCCTGGGTTTCCTGCGTCATCTACACGGCAGCAACCCTCGCCTTCTACCTGCTCGGCGCGGCGGTGCTGCACGCGAGGCAGTTGGAGGTGACCAATGCGGACATGATTTCCGTGCTGTCCCAAATGTACCGCGAAACGTTTGGCGGCTGGAGCAACTGGCTGTTCCTCATCGGTGCGTTTGCGACGCTCTACTCCACGATCTTCGTTGCCACCGCCTCGAATGCGCGACTGCTCGCTGACGCGCTCGTGATTTTTCGGGTCAAGACCTACCACTCCCCGGCGGATCGCCAAAAAATGGTGCGTTGGTTCTGCGGAATTGTAACGGCGCTCTGGCTCATCCTGTATCTGCTGTGGCAGGCGCCCGTCACCCTCGTCTTCGTCGGCGCCGTCGCGCAGGGCCTGATGATTCCATTTCTGGCCATCGCCGCGTTGTGGCTCCAATACCGGCAGGTGGACGCGATAACCCGCACGGGGCTGGCCTCCCGCATCGCACTCGTGGTGTCCGCGCTCGCGATGTCAGCCGTCGGGATCTACCAGATTGTGACGGAAGCCGGCCGCCTGTTCAAATAAGCGGGCGGATCGGGCGGATCCCGATATCGCCACCAAAGCGGCAGAGCGTGGTCTATCGACCCGCAATGAAAAACGCCGCCAACGACGCCACGCCCGACAAGCTGATCCTGCAAGCCGTGCACTTCGACTTCACCGCCGCGATGCAGAACGTACTGCGGGAGAAAATCTCCGTGCTCCTGCGCCACAACGACCGGATTGTCCGCCTCAACGTACGACTAAACCGGGACGAGAAACACGGGAAAAAAAGCCACTACACCGCCACGGGACAAATCGAGATTGCCGGACCAGACATCGTCGCGACGGTGAAGGGAGAAGACGCTTACAACGTGATCGACGGGCTGGTGGAGCGACTCGATGAGCAACTCAACGCCCGGAGCCAGCGGCGCAAGGACCAGCGGAATAATCCCGATGCCGTCGAGTTGTCCCGGGGGCTCAAAAACCAAACCCGCTGATCCCGCGGCGGACCCAATTTCTTAAACGGCGACACGGGCTCTGCCCGATGGCGCAGCGTGCTTCGTGGCATAGACTTGGCAGCACAGACTCCTTGCCGCCATGCACCTCCTCGTCGCCTCCCTTGCCGTGGTTTTCCTCATCGCTGGATTCGTCGGCTTCGCCGCGGGCGGACTTCCCACGATCGTGTTGTGGTTCCTCGCCGCCGCCTGCGTCGTCCTAAGTTGGAAAATGCGTCCCCCGTCACAAGGCGCTCCGGAGGAACGGGCCTCGGAACGACAGCCGCCTCCTTAGAGGTGGGGCGGTAAGTGCTTCGGCACCTCGTGAAAAGCGTGCGCTTCACTCAGGTGGTGAAAGAGTGCGGACAACCTCACGTCCACACCCTTTGGCTCGCACCCGAAAACGATCCGGAACTCAAACGCGCGCGCGGGCACCATCGCGTAATGACCGTGGAGTCCTCCCAAGTGAAAACCGATCGGGGCCGTGTGGGATATGAGCCCAGCCCGGGAAACATCGCCGAGGTGCTGATTTTCCCGCAGTCACTCCAGCGCTTCGCAGGTGCACAGGTGGTCGGTGTTAAATTCGATCTGGTGGCACAACCCAAGCAGAAGACCGTTCCGCCGCACGCGTGGAGCAAGGCGCCGCCTCGGCGGCCTGCGGCCGCGGGACGCCCAAAAGCGATGCCGCAAGCCCTTGAGAAACTGGCCGCCGTTCGCCCCGCTCCGTCGCGCCCGCCCGCGAAAACGACGCGCTCCGTCTCGCCGAGTCTGCGCGGACCGGACCCATCGCTCCGGCGGGAAGTTCACTCCGCACTCAAGGAACTCGAGGAAGGAAAAGCGGTGGCCGCTTATCAGCGGCTGCTGCGGGCGGTGCAGGCCGCCGAAAAGGGCGGGTAACGGAATTGCTGTTACTACTCGTTACCGCGTGAGCACGCCCAGCGCAGGCAGGCCCACCAACACCAGCGCGCTCAGGAAGAGCAGCCCGCACAGGCCTCCGAGCAGCCAGAAATCCTTCCGCGGCAGGAACCCGCTGCCGTAATAGACCGGTGCCGGGCCCGTGGCGTACGGCGTGATGACGCCCATGATCCCGAGCGAGAAGCACAGGAGCAGCGCGAACTCGCGCACCGGCATCCCGGGCACGGCGGCGCCCGTTGCGAGAATCACCGGCAACACCGCCGTCGTATGCGCGGTGAGACTCGCGAACAAGTAGTGAATCAGGAAGAACAGCGCCACCAGCAGCACCATGACCACGAGGGGAGAATAACCGGTGAGCAGCGCCGCCATGTTTTTTCCAAACCACCCCACGAAGCCGGCCTTGTTGAGCCCGTCCGCCAGCGCGACGAGCGTGGCAAACCAAACCAGCACGTTCCACACCGGCTTGTTCGCGAGAATCTCGTCCCACGAAACCACGCGACAAATCAACATCAGCGAAATCGCCACCAACGCGACCATCGTGGGATCGATCACGCGACCGCCGAAGATCCACAGCCCCAGCGCCATCACCACCAGTACCGTCATCGTCACTTCGCGCGCCGTGATGCGGCCCATCGCCGCCAGTTCTTTCGCCGCCCACTGGGGCACGGCCGTGCTCGCGCGAATTTCGGGCGGATAGAGTTTGAAGATCAGCCAGGGCAGCAGCAGGAGCAATAGCCCTCCCACCGGCAGAAAGCCCATGAACCAGCCCATCCAACTGATTTCTATGCCGGTCGTCTTCTTGACGAATTCCAGCGCGAGCAGATTGGGCGCGAGCGCGGTCACGAACATCGAGCTGGTCACGCACGTCGTCGCAAAGGCCACCCACATCAGGTAGGCGCCGATTTTCCGCGCCGAATCACCC
>JBEENF010000200.1:0-7080 GCA_041192325.1 Verrucomicrobiota bacterium | reverse complement strand
ATTTGTTTGATGTCGCCCGCCGCGCCACTGGAAATGTCGCCCAACACCAACTCTTCAGCGATCCGCCCACCCAAACCCATCGCAATCTGGTTCAGCATGCGCTTCATTGCATGCGTTAAAATATCCTTCTTGGGGATGAACATCGTGCTCCCCAGGCTCCGCCCGCGCGGGATAATCGTTACCTTGTGAACGGGCATGTGACCGTCATCGAGGACCGCCTGAACCAAGGCATGACCAGCCTCGTGGTAAGCCGTAAGCTTCTTCTCCTCGTCGTCCATCAGACGCCGCCGCTCACGCCCGAACTGCACTTTCTCACGGGCATCGTCCACGTCGATCATCTCCACTTTTTTCTTGCTGCGGCGCGCCGCCAGCAGCGCCGCTTCGTTCAGCAGATTGGCCAGCTCTGCGCCGGAGAGCCCCGGCGTGCCGCGCGCAATGACGGAAAGGTCCACGTTTTCCGCGAGGCTTACTTTCTTGGCGTGGACCCGGAGAATTTGTTCCCGCCCCACTAGATCGGGCAGGTCCACATAAATCTGACGATCAAAACGACCCGGCCGCAGCAGCGCGCTATCCAACACGTCCGGACGATTGGTTGCCGCGATGATGATTACGCCCTCCGTGGTATCGAAGCCGTCCATCTCCACCAGCAGGGAGTTGAGGGTTTGTTCGCGTTCATCGTTCCCGCCGCCAAGTCCGGCCCCACGTTGACGACCCACCGCGTCGATTTCGTCGATGAAAATCAGGCACGGCGCGCTCTTGCGGCCTTGCTCGAACATGTCCCGCACGCGGCTGGCTCCCACACCAACAAACATTTCTACAAAGTCGGATCCGGAAATACTGAAGAACGGCACATCTGCCTCGCCCGCCACCGCCTTGGCCAGGAGGGTTTTGCCCGTGCCAGGAGGGCCCACCATGAGAATACCTTTCGGGATTCGGCCCCCCATCTTGGTAAATTTTTTGGGATCCTTCAGAAACTCGACGACCTCGGAAACTTCTTCCTTCGCTTCATCACAACCGGCAACATCGGCGAACGTGATCTTGTCCCGATCACGGGTCAGCAATTTGGCGCGACTCTTGCCGAAGCTCAAGGCACCCCGGCCGGCTTGCCGCAACTGGCGGACAAAAAGGAAATACAACAAGCCGATGATGAGGATAAAGGGAACGACTTGTGCGGCAATGGAGGTCAGCAACGTCTGACTGGGTTGCTCCAGAATCAGCTTCGTCTTGCTGATGCGCTCGTGCATGACTTCGGTCTCCCGGCCAGCCGCCCGGAACGGTTTAAACGGGCTGTTGGCATCAGCCCGGCTTTCGCCGCTGATCGTCACCCAGTCACGGCCGACGCTCGGCTCCGGACGCAACACGCCGCCCGGTTTGACGTCATTTTTTTCCGCCCGCTCCACCACGTCCTGGATGGTCAGAACCTCAATGGGCTTGGCCATGTTTGGCGTTAGGTAGAGCAACGCCAACACTGCTCCGACGAGCGCCAGCCAAAAGATCAGCATCTTTGGTTGAAAGCGATCGGGCGGCAGGTTCTTGAGCGCGCGGCGGGACTTCTTGTTTTCAGAATCGGACATTTCCGTATGGGACTAAGAGCGAAACGTGTATGTTCCG
This sequence comes from Verrucomicrobiota bacterium, assembly GCA_041192325.1. Taxonomy (GTDB): domain Bacteria; phylum Verrucomicrobiota; class Verrucomicrobiia; order Opitutales; family Opitutaceae; genus ER46. The sequence goes on along the minus strand of JBEENF010000200.1, from coordinate 5,469 downwards.
ATTGGATAAGTCAATTGGCGGACCGCTGCAAATCTACGATCGTTTTCGAACCGGCACAAAACAAAGGAGCCCGTGTTTGATGACGGCAAAGCCTTTCGCGCCAAGACTGTGCCGGGTCGCCGCACCCTTTGTTGCGGAAGCGAGCAACAGGTCAAATGCCTGCCGCGAAATTTTACCCGCGTCGGGTTGTAATAATAACCAGCGATGCACGGCGCGGCGGATCAGCGCCCGAGGCTTGTCGACCAGCAGTCGCAAGTTGAGCGCGCGATCGGATTGCATCGCACCGAGTCCATCCAGCCAGCACTCCAAAGCAGTGTCGTCCTCCTCGAGCAACTCACGGGACCGGGCTGCGCCGGCGACGGCATCGCGTTGCGCGGCCGCGTTCCAGGCCGGGACCACCGCCTGCCGGATTCGATTTCGAAAATAGTCCCCCGCCAGGTTGCTGGAATCCTCGCGCCAGGGGATAGTGGCGGCCTGCAACGCGGACTGGATCTCGCCTTTTCTCAGCGTCAAGAGCGGCCGCAGCCGGGTGACGCCGTCCGCGCTGGTCTGAATGGGCCGTGGCGCCGCAAGTCCGCCCGCCCCACTGCCGCGGGCCAGACGCATCAACATCGTTTCGGCAACATCATCCAGTTGATGACCAAACCATAGTACGCTCGCGTGTTTTTCGAGGAAGCCCATCCGCGCCTCCCGGGCATCGGCTTCACTCGCGGCCTTCGGAGCGCCCAACCAGGAACCCTTTCGAAAAGCAATTTTCAGACCGGTGCAAACCCGGCGGCTAAAAGCAGCATCGGCGCGCGACTCCTTTCCCCGCAGCCGGTGATCGAAGTGCAACGCGACGAATTGCCCACGACGACTGGGGAAATGCGCCCACAGCACGAGCAGCAGCGCGAGCGAATCCGCGCCCCCTGAAAAGGCGATGCCCCAAGGTTCGCGGGTGCTGCGGTCCGCCGCCCAGGCCAGCGTCGACGGGTGAAGCCGCGCCAAGGGGAGCATGCCCGCCAGTTTTTTGGCGGCGCCAGGCCAGTGAATAGGTGTTTTTCCAGGCATGCTCGACGAGCGCGACACTCCACGGGCGAATGCGCTCCGTCGCATCTTTACCCAGCGGCGCCCTGCCCTGGCGGGCTCAATTGAAGGTGAGGTATTCCTTGCCGAAATAAGAGACCAGCGCGGCGGGAATTTTGACCCGGCCGTCGGGTTGAAGATTGTTTTCCAACAACGCCGCGAGCACCCGCGGCACGGCCAGACCCGACCCATTCAGCGTGTGAACCAGCTCCGGCTTGTTCGTCTCTTTCGACCGGAAACGAATCTGGGCGCGCCGCGCCTGGAACGTCTCGAAATTGGAACAGCTTGAGACTTCCAGCCAACGTTTTTGGCCTGCCGACCAAACCTCGAGGTCGTATTTCTTTGTCTGCACAAAACCCAAATCACCGCCACAAATCAGCAGGACGCGATAGGGCAGATTCAGTTTCTGCAGCAAACGCTCCGCGTCTCCGCGCAATTTCTCGAGTTCATCATAACTGGTGGAGGGATGAACCCATTTGACCATTTCCACCTTGTCGAATTGATGCAGACGGTTGAGTCCGCGCACATCCTTGCCGTAGCTGCCCGCCTCGCGCCGAAAGCACGGACTATAGGCGCATCGGGCAATGGGCAGCGCCGCTTCCTCAAGAATTTCGTCGCGGAAGAAATTCGTGAGCGGCACCTCAGCCGTGGGAATTGCATAAAGCGCATCCGGTGTGGTTTCGTACATCTGCCCTTCTTTGTCCGGAAGTTGCCCCGTGGCGGTCGCGCTCGCGGCATTCACCAGGATGGGCGGGTTGACCTCCACGTAGCCGGCCTTCGCATTTTCATCCAAAAAGAAATGCAACAAGGCGCGCACGATCCGGGCGCCTTCGCCGACATAGAAGGGAAAGCCGGCGCCCGTCACCTTTGAGCCCCGCGCGAAATCGAACAGCTTCTCGAAACCCGGGATTTCCCAATGTGGTCGCGCATGCGGTCGTGGTTCCTCATGCGAACCGTGCAACAGGTGCACCACATTGTCTTCAGGCGTTTTACCCTCGGGCACACTGGGGTGCGGCAGGTTGGGCACCGACAGCATTGCCACCCGGAATTTTTCACCGGTTTCGTTGAGCTGGACTTCGCGTTCCTTCACCTGTTGCGAAACCGCCTTCATTTCGCCTACCTTGGCCTGGAACTCGGGCGATCCCTTCGGCAGTGCCGCCATCGCGGTATTGGCCGCTTTCTGTTTCCCGCGCAGCGTCTCCACTTCCTGGAGCTGCGTCCGCCACATCGTGTCGATGGCAAGGATCGCATCGAGATCGACGTCGAGATGTTTTTTGGCAATCGCAGCGCGGACGAGGTCCGGCGATTCGCGGAGGAGCTTGGGATCGAGCATAAGACTGAAAGGCGATTCGGCGTGCCGTTACTTGAAGCGGGCACGGGCGCGCTGAAAGCGGGAATAGACGTCCTTCGTCGAAAGCAGCCGCAAGTCCCCGACGGGAGCCTGCACGACCACATTGCTCGGCGAATTCAACGGATACGGGCCAAAAAGCCGGGGATCGGTGGGACCAAAAATTCCCATGACCCGAACGCCCAGCGCGGCGGCGAGGTGCATGGGTCCGCTGTCGTTCGCGATCACCCAATCGGCGCGTTTGATGAGCGCAGGGAGCGACACGAGGCTTGTGTTGCCGGTGAGATTGAAGAATTGAGCCTCCGGATACGCGCCGCGATCATGCGCATAATTGCTGCCGGCCCAGACGACTTTCCGGGTTTTGTCTTCGCGGAGCAGAAGCTCGGTCAACTGCTTGAACCCGCCCCAACACTTCTCCGCGCGGCGGCTGTCCGGGAACATGACGATGGGCTTCTCGCCCCCGCGACCGTTCGCAAATTTCAAGCTGAGGCTGTCCACTTCGCGAAACTTCAGCGTGCCCCGCAATTCGGGCAGAACCCCCAGCACAGGACAGAACTGCAGCAAAATTTCCAAGGCATGGCTCTTCCTGCCATCCGGCGGGAGCGGAACCTTCTGGTCGTAGAAAAGGCCCGACATTTCCCGGGCGTCCGTCCGACCGACCTTGTGCCTGGCGTGAGTGCGGGAAGTCATCAACCCGGTGCGCAGCAGCCCGTGCATGTCCAGCACGTAATCGAAAGTCGTTTTCCGCAGTTCTTTGGTGAGCCGCAGAAAACCTTTCGCGCCCGCATTACGTTCGAATACATACACCTGATCGACCGCTTCACAGGCGCGGACGATCGGAGCAAAGATTTCCCGCACCACCCATGAAATCCGCAGCCCTTCGCGTTGAGCCTTGAACGAAGTCGCGACTTGCAGGCCCTGAACGATATCGCCCAAGGAGGAGGGTTTGATGATGAGGAGTTCGGTCATTAACGTGCGCGCCTGAGTCAGGCTGGAACGCGCGCTTTACGTTTCGGGGGTTTTCCGAGCGAAATCAAATGCCAAATCCCACCGGACGAACGACGGCCGAAACACTCCCTTTTTCCGCCGGTAATCGACTCCGCCGGGGAAGCTCCGTTTCGGCCTTTGGCTAAAATTCGGCGCGCGTTGGCCGGGCCGCAACCACGGCCGGCGACCAGAAGTAGGGGCGTCCCCAATCGGAGGGCGGCGCCCCGGACTTCCCCGCCCCCTGGTCAATTCCAGCGCCACCAGTGTTAAGTTTGATTGCTTCACCCCTCCGCTCCTCGCCATGAAAAGAGTTGCGTGCTGCATGTTTTAAAATTCTTCGGCTGGATGGTGGCGCACACCCCGGAAGGGATGTTGCGACTGGTTGTCACGGCCTTGGGAGATCTGGTGTTTTTTGGCCTCCGCCGCCGTCGACGATTGATTCTGTCGAACCTCCACCATGCCTTCCCGGCCAAGCCGCGAGCCTGGCATCGGGCGGTGGGACGCGAGAGCTGCCATCGGTTGATTGAGACCGCCCTGCTCTCTCTCGCGACGCCTTTTCTGAGCAAGCGCCGCTACCGGGAGATCGTATCCGCTTCTCCCGAACTCGTCGCCTGTTTTACGGAGCACGCGATCAAGCCGGAGGCCACGCTTATCTGCTCCCCGCACCTTGCCTATTGGGAAGCGCAAACTGCGATCTCGCTGATATTGCCAGGACCCTTTCCCGAGTTCGGCACCATTTTCCGTCCGCTCGACAACCCGGCGGCAAACCACCTCGTCAAGACCTCGCGGGAGCGATATGGAATGAAGCTCCTCTCGCGTAAGGACGGATTTGCGGAGGCGCTAAAAATCCTCCGACGCAAGGGGTTTGTTGGACTACTTTTCGATCAAAATGCGGGGCAGCAAGGCGCGCTCACCACGCTTTTCGGCCGGGTGTGTTCGACCACCGAGCTCGCGGGGCTAATGGCGGAAAAATTCAATGCCCGCGTCTACGGCATCTTTCCGCGCCGCCGCGCGTTTTGGCGCGTGGAAATCAGCGTGCAACGAATCGCCAGCGAGGGTTCCAGTCATGGTGTAACGCTCGCGCTCAACCGGTGGCTCGAGCAGCTCTTGCGCAGCGATGACAACCTGTGCGCCTCGTGGCTGTGGGCGCATGATCGATGGCGGCATCAAGATCAGCCGTCAAAGCGGCTGCGGATCGAGGCCCGGCGCAACCTGCTGGCGGAGGATTTGTCGGCTCGCGGCCTCGCCCGTTTGCCGCGCGGCACCCGCATCTGGGTTCGCCTGCCGAACTGGCTGGGCGACGTGATTATTGCCCTGCCACTTCTGCGCGCTTTGCGCCAGGCGCGACCGGATGCCGAGATCACGCTCGTCGGCCGGGCCGCGTTTCTGCCTTGGCTTGAAACGCTGGGCGTGGCCGACCACTTGAAAGCGCTGCCGAAGCGAGGCCCGGGCTATTTTGCGCGGTTTTGGGGCTGGCGCGGCGCGTTCCCGGACATCTGGCTGCTGTTCACGAACTCGTTTCGTGGCGATGCCGAGGCCTGGCTCGCCGGCGCGCGGCACCGGTTCGGCATCACCCGTCCCGGGAGGCCGCGCACTTTGCTTTCCCATGCCTATCCGGTGGCGGACGAATTCGACGAGGGCGCCCACCACCAGCTCGAACTTTGGGAGAATTTTCTGCGCCACTTCGGTTTGGACTCGCCACTGGATCGCTCGCCCTTCCTTCCGGAGAGTTCCGCAACGCGTCTGATCCCCGCGTCCATTGGCCTGATTCCCGGTTCCGAAAACAATCCCCGGAAACGCTGGCCCGTCGATCACTGGCGCGCACTCATCGCATCACTACCCGGCGAACATTTCGTCATCTTTGGGACGACCGGCGACGCTTCGATTGCGCGCGCCATCGCCGCAGGGCACGACAGCGCGCGCGTTCAAAATCTGGCGGGCCAGACCGACCTGCTTCAATTCGGCGCGGCGCTGCGGGAATGTCGCATGCTGGTGACCAACGACACGGGCGGCATGCATCTGGCCAATGCGCTGGGTGTGCCGCTGATTGGCCTCTTCGGCCCCACCAA
>JBEENF010000199.1:0-7088 GCA_041192325.1 Verrucomicrobiota bacterium | reverse complement strand
CCCCCCCCCCCCCCCCCCGCCCCCCCCCCGCCCCCCCCCCCCGGGGGGGGGGGGGGGGGGGCCGCAATCCAACGCGATCACGCCGCTTTAGAGCGGCGTGAGTTTCACGGTGAGCGACTCGTATCCCAGCGTCCGATCATAGGCGGCCTCGTGTTCGACCCGCGGCTCGGCATGGAGAATCGTGATGCGTTTCACCCGTTCACAGCAGAGACGCAGCAGGGTCCGGAGAATGAGCCGTGCGTGCGGGGCCCCAAGGCAGAGGTGAGGACCAAAACCGAACGAAATATGCGGGTTGGGTTTGCGATCGAGGCGGATCTCCTGCGGCGCGGGAAATGCCGCGTCGTCAAAGTTTGCCGAGGCCCAGCACAGGGAGATGCGGTCCCCCGCCTTGACCGTCACGCCGTTAACTTCGGTATCCGCCGGGCAGACGCGGCCAATATGCGTGAGCGGCATGAAGACGCGGAAGAATTCCTCGCACGCCAGCGTGATCCGTTTCGGATCCTCCCGCAGATACTCCAGCGACTCGGGGTGCGCCGCAAAATGGCCCAACGCGCAGGCGATCGTGTGGATGATCGTGTCGCGGCCGCCGGCGAACGTCAGGTTGGCGAACCCCATCATCTCTTCCCGGGTCAACCGGCGACCGCGATAAGTCGCCTGCGTCAGCGCGCTGAAGAAATCCGCGCCAGGGCTGACTTCGGCGCGGTCAAACTGGGCGTGGAGGTACTGCTCGAGCGCCACGCCTGTCTTTAACCCGCCCGTCACGCGGAAAACGTGGATGCCCCAGCCGATCCAGATTTCTGCCTCCGACTCCGGCACGTTGAGCAGATGCGTCAGCGCGCGCGACTGGATCGGCAACGCGAACTCGTGGACGATCTCGATGGCCTCGCGCTCGAGCGCCTGCGTGAGCATGCGCTCGAGCAACGCTTCCACGTTGCCCATCATCTCGGGCTCCTTGGCGCGTTGAAAAAAAGGTTCAACGATGGCGCGGTAATCCGTGTGCTCCGGCGGGTTCGTTTCGATCGGCAGTTGCCGCATGCTGCGCACGTCCTCCTCCGAAGGGATCGGCACGCGGTAAGGCGCGTCGGAACTGAAGGTCTGCCAGTCCTTCGCTGCCCGGCGCACATCTTCGTGGCGCAGGATCATCGCGATGTCTTCACCGTGAAACGGGCATTTAAGGACGCCGGATTTCTCACGGGCGTCACGGAAAGGGTCGGAAGCGGGATTCATGGGACGAACGTAGCAGGGCGAGGGTCGCGTGGGTTATCAAGCCGCGCTTGCATGCGCGTCGCCTCCGCCCGCGCGGCAGGGTTCGCTGCGCCATCGGTATATCAGCGTGTTCGTTACGGGCGGCGTGAAGGCGGGACGATGGACGGCGGGTACGGCGCCACGAGAAAGATCTAGGGTCTCGCTGTTCGCTTGACCGCAATCGCGGGCGAGGTCGTGCACGACATCATGGCCTGGAAGGGCCCGACTGGGCCGGGGCGCGCCCGCACGTCGAGTTCACCCGCCGACCGGCTGGCTTAACGCGGCTGCACCGGGCGCACGGCAGCGCGCGCAGTCGTCAACTCGGCGGGCTTGGGCGCAGGGAGCGTCACGCTGCCGGTTGCGGCCCATTCCGTGCCGCGGACGAAGGTCGTTTGAAACCCCAATCCGTTCACGGCCTCGACGGCATGACCGAGCGCGGTGTGAAACACGCGACCCTTGCCGTAGGGCAGCACCATGAGCATCGGCTCCTGCTCCTGGGTCCGGTTCGAAAGCGCCGACGCCAGCACCGTCACGTTGTTGGCCGGACCGCGGAGTCCGTGATAGAGTTCGTCCAGCGTGTGCATCCACTTGTCCGGCAGCCCGCGGGTGATGGGGTGCTGTGGATCGCGAATCTCGACCACAAATTCGTGTTGCGGCCCATGTCCGCCGCCCGGCCCCGGAGAAGTGTCCTTGATCCATTGGTTGGCCCGCAGGCGCAGGTAAGGACCCGATTTCTCGTTGCGGTCGCCCCAGCCGCCGAGACCGATCATCTCATTATACTCGGGCCATTCGGGAAAGGCATTGTTGGCGGCGTGATACGACACGAAGCCGCCGCCATTTTTCACGTGTTCCGTAAAAGCGCGGCGTACGGCCTCGGGCCAGAACTCGCCATTGTAATTGGAAATCACGACCGCGTAAGCGGAAAACATCGGCCGCCAGGCCGCCCACTTCGCCGCGGTGCGTTCCTTGTAAGCCGCCGCTTCAGCCGGGAACGCGGCGAGCTTTTGCGCGTGCGCCGCTTGCTGCGCCGGGGTCGCATTCTTCGGCAGCGCGGGTTTCGCCGGCCCGGCGGCGGGCGTCGTGGAAACGTCGACCGTGAAGCGCCCCGTGGACTCCAGGATGCGCTTCAACAAGGGAGTCGTCGTGGCCCACGCGTGGTTGTTCTGTCCATCGATAATCAGGACCTTTAACGGCGGCGTGTTCTTTTCGGCTGCCGCCAGCTGAAGGGTGAGACCGAGGAGCACCACGCCCACTTGAAGGATCGAGGCGATGCGAGGGAGATGGATTGTCATAGGATCGACCGGAAACACTTCGTGAGTGAACCAGGCCTGTCGGCCCGGTGGGGACACACCAGATTGCTTCCGACGGCGGGTTTGTCACGCGGTTTGCGAAGTCGGCACTCCGGCCGCTCTGACCACGGGCATGCATCCGGGGCCCAGGGGACGGGGGCCCTGGGCAATTTTCTGCGGTGGCGGAAAATTGAGCGGATCGTGTGCGTGCTTCACTTTTGCGCCGAAGTGCGGCACGTAATCGAAGTGGCCTTCGCCGTTTACCTTCACGTTGCTCGTCGCGGTCAAACTCTCACCCTGAAGCAAGGTGCTTCGAGCGCCTCATGAGTCCCGCCAACGAATCGCACCGGTTAAGCGCCGTGCAGAGCCCGATCATTCCCGTGATCGCGGATTTGATCCGGAGTTCTCCGGGCACGATTTCGCTGGGTCAGGGCGTGGTTTACTACGGCCCGCCACCCCAGGCGATGGCGCAACTCGCCGCATTTCTCACCGATCCCGCAAACCACAAATATCAGCCGGTCGCGGGCATCCCGACGCTCGTGGCGGCGATCGAAAAGAAGCTGGCGCACGAGAATGATCTTCGCGTGGACGGCGCCAGCCGGGTGATTGTCACGGCCGGCGGCAACATGGGCTTCATCAACGCCGTGCTCGCGATCGCCGATCCCGGCGACGAAATCATCCTGCCCGCCCCGTATTACTTCAATCAGGAGATGGCCATTACGATGGCGGGATGCCGGCCGGTGCTCGTGCCCACCGACGCGGACTATCAGCTCCAACCGGAGGCGATTCGCGCCGCGATCACGCCGCGCACCCGGGCGGTGGTGACCGTCTCCCCCAACAATCCGACCGGAGCTGTGTATTCCCCGGCGGCATTACGGGAAGTAAACCGCCTGTGCGGCGAGCGGGGCATCTTTCACATCAGCGACGAGGCGTATGAATATTTCACCTACGACGACGCGCGGCATTTTTCCCCCGGCTCCATTGCGGGCAGCGCCGGCCACACCATCTCCTTGTTTTCGCTCTCCAAAGCCTATGGTTTCGCGAGCTGGCGCATCGGCTGGATGGTGATTCCTGCGCGGTTGGAAAGCGCCGTGCGCAAGATCCAGGACACGATCGTGATTTGTCCGCCGGTGATCTCCCAATTTGCCGCCATCGGTGCGTTGCAGGCGGGGCGGGCCTATGCCCAGGAAAAGCTGGGGACCATCGCCGAGTTGCGGGAGCTCGCGCAGACCGCGCTCCGGCGCGTTGAGGGGTGCTCCGTCGGCCCCGCACAAGGCGCTTTCTACCTCCTCCTGCGCCTGGCGACGGCGGCGGGCTCGATGGATATTGCCCGCCGCCTGATTCAGGAACACGGCGTGGCCGTCATCCCGGGCAATGCCTTCGGCCTGCTGGAGGGCTGTCACCTGCGGGTGGCGTATGGGGCGCTGCCCCGAGCAACCACGCTCGAAGGCATCGAGCGGCTTGAGCGCGGTTTGCGGGCGGTGTTGCGGCCATGAGCGTGGCGCGCCAAGGCATTCCCTTGGTGGCGCGGAACGGCGCCTCCTTGATTGTCTCCCGCATCACGCGGGCCGACCTCGCGGCGCTCCAACAGTTCAACGCCGAGCTTTCCGAAGCCACCCGGCAGCTCTTCCTGCCCCACGCCTACGATGTGGCGACGCTCGCGCGCATCGTGGAGCGCGACGAACTCGGTCTCGACCGCATTTATCTCCTCCGGGCCGGGCCGGAAGTGGCCGGCTACTTTTTCCTGTGGGAGTTCGATCATCCGGCGCCGCTGCTCGGCATCGGGCTGGCCGATGCGTGGCAGGGACAGGGACTGGGCCGGCCCATGCTGGCACTGTTGATCAACGACGCGCGCGCCGCTGGTCGCGAAGCGGTGGAGTTGACCACGGTCCTGACGAATGATCGCGCCTTGCGGCTCTACCAACGCGCGGGATTTCAAGACGTCGGCGTGGTGGAGAACCGGGCGGGCGATGGCCGCATCCTGCGGGAGCGGCGGATGTTTCTCGCCCTCCGACCGGGGGCCACCCCGGCGCCGCGGGATTTCAAGCCGCCGGTGTAACCGGTTTAGCCGCCTTCGGCGCGGCGGGGACGCGCGGTCAGGTGTATTTCGACTTCCAATACGGTCTCGGCGTCGACGCCGTACGGGCCGCGCAGCACCGGCTCGCCCTGAGGTCCAACCACGAGCGAGTTGCCGATGCAGGCCCGCCCACGCCAAGGCCCGTCCTCGATCGGGCCGACGTTGCTGCAGCCCGCAATCCAGAGGCCGTAATCGCGGGCCACCGGCCCGTAGTTGTCGATCCACAGTTGCCCGTAGGGCTGCGCTGAGTTGTCGTGACCGGCAGGCGCCGCCCACGCGCACGGGGAGAGAATCACGTCAGCTCCCATCAACCCAAGCGTTCGACCGACGCTTTGGCCGTGCGAAAATCCGTCCGCGCAAATCATCAGGCCGAAGGCGCCGAGGGGGGTCCGCGCCACGCCGAGACGATCGCCGCCGGCATACAGCGGGTGGGCGATCCGGAGTTCGTTGAGTTTGCGATGGTGGAGAATCACCTCCCCCCGCGGATCCACCAGAACGGCCGAGTTGAAGATGTCGGCGCCGGCGCGTTCGATCAGGCCCGCGCACACGAACAGCCCGTGCCGGCGGGCCGCGGCGCCGATTCGCGCGCAGGATTCGCCCGTTGGAATCGGGTCCGCAGCCGCGTGCGCCGATGGATGCGTCCAACCGAGATTCATCGCCTCGGGCAGCAACGCCACCTCCGCGCCCAAAGCGGCAGACTCCGCGATTAAAGCTTCGGCCCGCCGGAGATTTCGCTGCGGCTCACCGCCGACGACGCGCATCTGGATCAGGGCAAGTTTCACGGCCCACCACAGAGCCATAAAATACAGGCTGCCCGCAAGGGCGATGTCCGGCAAACCGCGCCCCGAACAATCGCGAACCCCAGCGCGCCGGTGCTAACAACCTAGCTTTTGGCGGAATCTTCGGGCACCTCGCGGACGGTCACATCGATCACGCCGTCATCTCCGATCGTTCCCTTGGGAGCGGCGCGGTGCGGCGGCGGCCGCGGCGGGAGGGGAGCTTTCCCGAAGTGGCGACCGAACGAGCGGCTCATCCGCGTGACCGCCATGAGCGTCGCCACGAAGACGCCCACCACAAGCGCGCCGACGACCACTAATCCCGTCAGGAGTGCTTTCACGAGACCCATAAGGCTAAAACTCAATCAGGGAGGTCTAAGTTGCAAAAAAGGAACGACCATTTGCCCCGGGTTCTTTCACTGCACCGTTCCAGCCCGCGGGGTCCGGATGGGCGTGTCGGTTATCCGAGCAAGCGGCCCGACCACGCGCGCGGGCCACCGCTGGCGCCGAACTCGTCACCGCTTTTTCTTCCCCTTGCTGTGCAGGGGAAACTCCGGCGAATCGACGTGAGCCGATTCGAGCAACTTCGTCATGCGCGCGGCAATTTCCGGACGGGCCGCGGCAAGATCCTTCGTTTCGCCGATATCGTTCGCGAGATTGTAGAGCTCCAGCGGCTGATTTGGCGCGGGCCGAAAGGCTTTCCAATCGCCGGCGCGCGCGGCCTGTTGCGGGGCCGCCTCCCAATACAGCAACTCCCGCCGGACCTGTTTCTCCGGCTGTCCCCATAGCGTCGGCCCGAGCGACACGCCATCGAGACCGGCCGGAGTTTTTCCGCGCGCCAATTCCACGAACGTTGGAAACAGATCGTCAAACCCCGCCACGAGCGGCGACTCGGCGCCGGCGGCAATGCGGCCCGGCCAGCGCGCGATAAACGGCACCCGAATGCCGCCTTCGTACAGCGTGAATTTCAATCCGCGCAAGGGACCGGCGCTCGCAAAAAACTCCGGGTCCTGGCCGCCCGCAGTGATCGGACCGTTGTCGCTGGTGAAGATCACCAGGGTGTTGTCCGTGAGTTTCAGCTCCTCCACCAGGTCAAGGATCCGCCCGACATCGCGATCCAGCCGCGAAATCATCGCGGCGCGCACCGCTCGCGGCTGATCCTGCGGGCAATACGTGGCGCTGCCGGGGAACGCGACGGGCTCCGGCCACTTCCCGCGATATTCGGCCAGGGAATCATCCGGCACGGCGACTTCGGCATGGGGCAGCGTGTACGCGCCGTAGAGAAAGAACGGCTGATCCTTGTGTTGCCGGATGAAATCCAGCGCCGTCGTCGTGAACAGGTCATGCGAGTAAACGCGGCGCTGCTTGGCGCGATTCTCCGGGATCTCCACGCGCGTGTCGTTGCGCCAGAGATGATCGGGATAATGCGTGTGCGCCTGCGTCTGATCGAGGTAGCCGAAGAAAAGATCGAAACCTTTCTTCCACGGCGCTCCCGTCGTGCCGCGATCACCCTGGCCCCATTTGCCCACCCCGCCCGTCGCGTAGCCTGCCCGCTGCAGCAGTTCCACAAACGTCGTGTCCTCGGGGCGGAGGCTCGATTTCGCATTGGACCGGATGCGCGCATGGCCGCTGTGCAGTCCCGTCAATAACACGCAACGCGCGGGCGCGCAGGAGGCCGACGCATAAAACTGGGTGAAGCGC
>JBEENF010000198.1:0-7088 GCA_041192325.1 Verrucomicrobiota bacterium | reverse complement strand
AGTGTGACCACCCACGGTGGCCGGAGCGGAAGTTTTTCCAGCAGGATGGAAACCACCCCGTGACACCCGAGACCCACGCCCCACACCAAGTCGTTTTCGGAAGTCGTGTCGTAGGTGACGGTCTCCGCCTGGCCCGTCGCGAGAACCCGTTGGGCGTGCCGTAAAACATCCTCTTCCAGGCAGCCTCCACTGATTGACCCCGTCCGACGCCCGTCACGATTCACCAACAACCGTGCTCCCGGCCGCCGATACGAAGACCCTTGCACCGTCACAAGCGTGGCGAGCACCGTCTCCCCGGCGCCGGGCGCAAGCAGCGCGTCCACAATGGTTTTTATTTCCTTCATTACTCCGGTAAACGAGACGTGAGCGCCCAGTGGTTTGCAAGCGCCTGCCGATCCGGGGCCGCCATCGACCCGGCTACGCTGCTCCCGCTACCGCCGGACGCGCGCGCGGCGCTCCGGGCGGGCGGTGCGAAACTCGATCACGCAGCAATCCTGATTTTTCTCCCAATCGAGCGCCGGCCAGCCTGCGCGCGGCGCCGGTTGACCCAATTGGGTTCGTGGCAAAGTAGCCGGCCAGCGCTTCCGGCCGTCGGTCAGTTCCACCGCCTCGATTTTCACCTGACCGATTCCGCGCAGTACGAATCGCAGCGCGGGCCATGCGGCCGGATCTCCCGTCCAGACGACTGGCGCCGCGTGCTCGCGAGTCAGCCCGCCGCGTGGTTGCGCCGCGCGCGCTTGAAATTCGATGGTGTGGCATGCCTGACGGGTAACCCAGCCGCTTTCAGCGTCCTGTTGTTCCACGGCCACGAGTTGCGCGGCGGGAGCGAAATTGTTCACGCGATAACAAAGCTGCCACGCCGACCCGCTGAGGTGGCGCCCTGCATCCGCGCGTAGCATTTCTTCGTTCGGCCCGCGCGCCTGCGGATCGCGCGTGTGATTCCACATGACGCGCGCCGCCGCCAAGGCGGATCGCAGGGGAGGTTTGGGGCCGCCGGTCCGGACATGGCGATCGCGGGCCGCGAGATACCAACGGAAAACCAGGGTGGCTTGGAGCGGAGCGGGAAGCCGGGGGCGAAGCATCCTGCTGCGTTGGAGGAGTTGGCGAAAGAATTGTTCCTCCCACCGATAGGGCGCGGCGGACTCCCGGCGGGAGACGAGGTTCCAATCCGAGTTGATCTGCCAGCGAGGGTATCCGCCAAACGGATAACGGTCGCAGGCCAGCGCGATGCGGGCAGCCGCCGGCGCGGTTTTTTTCCCGAACACGCGGGCAAAACCGCGCTGCAGCATGAGGGAGGGCTTTGGTGTCGGCACATCCAGCCAGAGCGATGCCGTGGCTGCGTCCACCACCGTCGTGAGTTCCTGGGCCAGCCGGTTGGGTTCCCAAGCCGTGACCAAAAAGCCCGCAGCCTTCACTTTCTGGCAGTGGCGCCACCAGCTGGTGATATTGCCGAATCGATCGCCAAAGTAGGGGATCGGCTCATGCCGAAACGCGCCATTCATCGGGCAACCCCAGTATTCCATTCCCCGCGCGCGCAGTTTCCCGCCGACCGCCGACTCGGTGAAGTTGAACAGTTCGACGCGCGGCCGGCGGGTGAACGGATAGTAGTACCATTCGTAAACCGCCACGTCGGCGGGCAGTTGGTCAATTGCGTCCGGTAGAAAGTACAACATGTCCGCCCACATGCCCATTCGCATGCCTTGGGCGCGGGTCAATTCGCGCAGGCGCCCCACGTAGCGGGCGAAATGCGCCGCGCGGCCAATCGCCGCGATTTCCTGGCGGCTCAGCGGATGACGACCGAGCTGAAACGATTCGTCCAACCCGACGTGCACCTTGCCGGCGGTGCAAAATGGCGCCACGTCGCGCAGTAATTTCTCCGCAATTTCCAGCGTGCGTGGATGGGCAGGGCAGATTTGGCCCTGCGGAAGCGCGCGGCCGTCAGGCCCGCGCAGCTCGTTGAGGTCGCGCAACGCGGGATCCTTCAGGAGGTATTGCGTATGCCCGAGCAGATTGACGATCGGGACCACCGTGATTTCGACCCGCAGCGCCGCCTCAACCAGCCGCCCCAATTGCCGCCGCGAAAGCGCATCGCGTCGCGCAACGCCGGGCAGACTCGGATATTCCACCGCATCTTCGAGATGCAGATACAGCTCCTCGTAGCCCCATCCCGCGTAGCGTGGCAACTGGGCGAGCAGCCAGTCGAGTCGCTCCATCTGCCTGGCCAGGTCCCATTGAAACGCGCGAATCATCGGTCGCGCAGTCAGACGATTTGCATCTCACCGCGCAATGGGCTGATCTGTCGCACCGTGAATTCATCCGGGATTATCCGCCACCTCTTCATTTCGCCGGGACACAATTTTTTTGGGCGCCATGCCAAACCGGCCGGCAACCATCCCACCGTCGAGCTTGATCGCGTGCGGTGTCGGGCGGGCTGGGGCATCGAGGGCGACCGGTTCTTTGGCTATCGGCCCGGCTACAAGGGGCAGGTCACATTCTTTGCGTGGGAAACATACGAAGCCATCAAGACGGAGTTTCGCGTGGCGCAATTGTCCGCCGGAGCCTTTCGGCGGAACATCGTGGTGGAGGGCCTCGATCTCAACGCGCTGATCGGGTGGCGGTTCGCGCTGGGCGGCGTCGAATTCGAGGGAATGGTGGAGGCGCGCCCTTGTGATTGGATGAATGCCGCGGTGGCGCCGGGAGCCGAGCAATCGCTGCGGGGCCGCGGCGGTTTGCGAGCGAAGGTCCTGACCGATGGCGAACTCGCGGTCGGCTCAGCTTCGCTCTCGCTGCTGCAGGAAGTCGCGTAGCCAGGCGACGCCGCCGGCCTCATCATGGAATGCGCCGTCGAGTTGCGCTTCGAAGGCGGCGTCGATAACCGGTTTAAATTCAGGTCCCGGTTTCCAGCCGAGATCAATGAGGTGGCGGCCGAGGACAAGGGGCTTGGGCGCCTGGTCCGCGATGGCGAGCGCGTGGGCCTTGGCGACAAGTTCGTCGATCCGCCGGTGGGTTAGCGGCGAGGCGAGGGGAGGCCTGCCATTGCTGTCGGCGCGCATGACGGCGGCCAGATCGTCAATGGTGGCCGGCGCGAGCTTGCGCGCGAGTCGACGCACACTCGTGTCAGTAAATTCCGTCTGCCCGTGATGATGCGCGAGATGGTTCGCCACGAGCGCCGACACCGGCAGATCGAGTTCCAGCGGAGCTCCGAGGCGCCGCAGGAAGGCCTGTGCCAGCGGCCCGCCAGCCGGCTCGTGGCCGGGGCTGACCCAGCGCAGCGCTCCGCGCCTGTCCGCGCGCGAGGTCGTGGCCGGTTTGCCAAAATCATGCGCCAGCACGCCGAACATCAGCAATCGGCGGCGGCCGGCGTCGGCCGACTGCCACCCCTCGAGTTGCACGAGCGCGTCGACGCACCATTGGGTGTGCGTGAACACATCGCCTTCGGGATGCCATTCGGGTTCCTGCAGTGTGCCGCGCAAGGCAGCCACTTCGGGGAAATGTTTCAGCCAGCCGGTTTCCTCCAGCACCGTCAGCCCACGCGAAGGCCGGACGGATTTTGTCGCCCACTTTTCCCACTCGTTCCAAATGCGTTCCACCGGCAACTCGGCGAAGGTCGCCGCGATGGTTCGGGCCAGGGCGGCGGTTTCCGGGGCGAGCGCGAAATCGAAGCGCGCCGCGAACTGAAAAGCCCGCAGCACGCGCAGCGGATCCTCCACAAATGCGTCGCTCGTGTGCCGCAGCGTACGGGCGGCCAGATCGGCCTGGCCGCCGTGCGGATCAATGAGCTCCTGCGTAAATGGATCCAGAGCGATGGCGTTAATGGTGAAGTCGCGTCGCGCGGCCGCCTCGGCATCGCTCAGGTCCGGTTCCGGCTGAATGGCGAAACCGCGATGACCGGCGCCGGTTTTCGATTCGCGGCGCGGGAGGGAAAAATCGTATTCCGCGCGGCTGGTCTGGCTTCGCACTTTAATTACGCCGAAACTGCGGCCGATCACGTCAGTGGCCCCGAAGGGCGCGAGCGCGCGGCGCAACTTCTCGAAATCCACGCCGGCCACTTCGACATCGAAATCCTTCGACTTGAGCCCGAGCAACCAGTCGCGCACGCCCCCGCCAACCAAGCGCGGCCGGCCCACGCGCCTCGCCGCGTCCAGCATCGCCCTGAGATCCGGCGGAAGAGGCAGTTCCCTCATTGCGGGGGCTTCGGTTTGGCGACAGCAGCCGCGATGACGTAAAACCACCCCGCCATCAGGGCGATGCCCCCGAACGGCGTGACGGGGCCCAACCAGCGCGGACCGCCCAACGCCAGCCAGTACAACGAGGCGGAAAATAGCGGGATGCCGAAGCTCCACCAGCGAGCCGCCCACCGCATGCGATTTACCGCCGCGGCGTTACCTTCGCCGGCGCACACGCGGATCCAAATGGCCGCTGCCAGCAGCGCCACCGCGTGGAAAAGTTGGTAGCGCGCGGCGGTTTCCCACGCCCGCATGGTGCCGCGTTCCGCCAATTCCGCCGCCATTTCATGTGCGCCCAAGGCGCCGATCGCCACGCCCGTCAGCCCGAAAATGCCCGCCGCAATCAACGGTCCGCGAGAATGATCCGGCGAAATTGTCGTCATGCCGGCCAAGTTCGCACATTGACCGCGGGAAACAAGACCGGTTGTTTGCGCGCGGCGCTCCCGGAGTTGGACCGCTTTGAATCCCATGCAAAACAGGGGTTGACAGCTCCTCGCGAAGCCCTACCTCTTGGCCTCTTTTCTCATGAAAACGTTCCTCGCCAAGAAGGAGACGGTGCAACCCAAATGGCATCTTATCGATGCCGCTGGGGTGCCGCTCGGCCGTCTCGCCGTCAAGGCTGCCAACCTCATCCGTGGCCGTCACAAGGCGTCTTATACGCCCAACATCGATACCGGCGACTTCGTGGTCGTGATCAACGCTGAAAAGGTCGCTCTGACCGGCCGCAAGGAAGTGCAGAACGAGTACATGTTCTTCTCTGGCTTCGTCGGCGGCGAGAGCTACCGCAAGGTTTCCCTCATGCGCGAACGGCACCCCGAGTTCATCATCGAGCACGCGGTCAAGGGCATGCTGCCCCGCAATCGCATTGCGGCGACCATGCTGAAGAAGCTCCGCGTATTTGCCGGCCCGACGCACACGCACGCGGCCGCCAGTCCCCAAAAAATCTCCGTCTGATTTCGCTAGAACATGAGCGCTGCTACACCCGCCAACGTCTTCCTCGGCACCGGTCGCCGTAAAACCTCCACCGCCCGCATCCGCATTACCGAGGGCACCGGAAAACTCACCGTCAATGGGCGCGAGTTTGACAGCTATTTTTCCCACGAGAACTTTTCCAAGCAGGCGTATGCTCCGCTGCTTACCGTCGATATGCGGGAAAAGATCGACGTTAGCGCCAATGTCGCTGGTGGTGGCGTGGCCGGTCAGGCTGGCGCCGTCGCGCATGGCATTGCCCGCGCTTTGCAGAAGATGAACGCCGAGTTGCGTCCCGCGCTGAAAAAAGCCGGTCATATCAAGCGCGATCCCCGCGAGAAGGAACGCAAAAAGGCCGGCCAGCCCGGCGCTCGCAAGCGCTTCCAGTTCTCGAAGCGCTAAGACCGCTGCTTCCCTTTCGCGCCGGCCGCTTTCGCGGCCGGCGCTTTTTTTTGCCTCTTTTGCCAGGCGGAAGGCATTTTTCACGTTTGCGACGGAATCGTGCGCGTAATTGATGATTGCTTTCGCTTGAACGGGAATAAGTTACAGGATTTTAAGAGTAAAATATTCATGCTCCCGGAACCTTGGCCCATGCCGTGCTTTTAATGTCTCAAGCCCGGCGGTATTTTCCGCCGGACTAAATTATCCAATGACATTGAAAAAATATTTGGGGTGGGGCAGCGCGTTGGCCGCCGTTTTCAGCGCGTCCGGTCAGACCGCCTTGGCCGCGGCGGGGACGGACGATTATTCGATTGTGACGACCACTACCGTGGTATCCCAGTACATGCTACGGGGACAGCGGCTCAGCGGATTCGCCGTGCAACCGACGGTCGAATACACCTCGGGCAAGCTGGCCTTGGGGGTGTGGGGCAATTCTCCGATTCAGCGCGTCGCGAATGTTTCCGATCCCGAGCTCAATCTCACCGGGGCCTACACGGTGCCGGTGAATTCCAGCCTCACCGTGGCGCCGGGCTTCATCTTTTACGTGTACCCCAATGCGCCGACGGATGCGGGGTATTATCGGTCGACGTTCGAACCGAGTATCGCCGTGAATTACACCTTCAAGGGCGTGCGGTACACCCCGAAGGTCTATTATGATGTCGTACTGCGCGGGCTTACCACCGAGCTGGCCGCGGCCTACGCCTGGCCGCTGCAGGATCTCGGCACGGAACTCGATTTTACCGCCAGCGTGGGGGGCTATTTGCTGCGTGACGCGGTCAACGACAGCCAGCCGCGGACCAAGGCGTGGGGCGATTACTGGCAGTTGGGCGTCGCCACTCCGTTCCAGTTGACCCGCGCCTCCAAGCTTACGTTGGGCTGGTCGTACATGAACGGCAGCAACGGCTACACCAAGACCGGCATGGCAGGCCGGGTGGCGAATCCGTTGGAGGCCGGCCGCGGCGTCTTTTCCGTGACCTACTCCGCTTCCTTCTAGAAGGCGCCAGGCGCGGCCGGGCAGGCGCCAGAAGGGGTGGAATTTGGAATTGCGCGTCGCGCCGCGACAAAACAATCCCTCTCATTCACACATGATCAAAGTGGGCATCGTTGGCGCCTCGGGTTATTCGGGCGAAGTGTTGGTGAAACTGCTCCTCGCGCATCCGCGGGTGACACTGGCAGCGGTCACTTCGCGCACGCACGCGGGGAAGGCGCTGGCCTCGATTATTCCCGCGGTGCGGGGCGCTGACCAAGGCTTGAAATTCGTGGACTCGGACGCGGCAGCGCTCGCGGCGGGCGAGATCGATCTGTTCTTCCTCGCGCTGCCCCATGGTGCGGCGGCCACCTATGCGCGAGCCCTCGTGGACGCGGGCAAGCGGGTCATCGACTTGAGCGCGGATTTCCGGATCGCCGATCTCGCGACCTACGAAAAGTACTACGGGCAGCATCATGCTCCGG
>JBEENF010000197.1:0-7102 GCA_041192325.1 Verrucomicrobiota bacterium | reverse complement strand
CAACGCGCGAAATTCCGCACCCTCCGCCGCTTGGTTCTTCCACTGGCCGTCACGCATGAGATGCAGCAACGCGTGCAACGGCGGCACCGCGTTTTCGATGGAACCATCGGCAAAGTAGGATTCCGCGGCCGCGCGCATGGCATCCACGATGTTTTCCATGCCATCGGCGAATACGGCTGGATCCTGCGTCTCAGGGCGCAGATGTTGTTCCTCGAAGACGGTGCTCGGATTGCTGAGAACCCGGCCACAGAACGTCTGCACAAAACGCGCCGTGACGCGCCAGCCCAGGCGGCTGGCCAGAACGGGCCGGCCCTCGTGGGTCCAATCCTGGCACCGCTCGAGGTAGCCGTGCTCGATGAGAAAGCGCGGCGTGCGCTCCTCCGGACTCATGCGGGCCCAGATTTCCGGGACCAGCAGGCTAATGTCGTGGTCGACGCGGCCCCGTGGACCCACCCACCCGGCGGCGGAGGAGAATACCGGCAGATCGGTCAGCAAATAGGAAATCAACGCCGCGTTCAGATCGTGGATCGGGGGCAGGGCATTGAACGGCCCTTTCGTGAGCGCGCCTTCGGAACCCGCGCCCGTGGTCGAAGGCGACTTGCCGGTCAGACTCGCGACCAAGTCCATGAAGGCTTCCGGGAATTCCTGGTAGTGGATGGGGCTGTAGACGCAGAGCGGCCGGACGTTTGCTTCCGGGGGATTCAGCCGCCGGCCCATGAGCACGGCGCCGACGGGAAAAAGCGCGGGCGCTCCGCCGGACAAGCGGCGATAAAGCTGGGCGCCGGTGTGCGCGAGGTAAGTCGTGCGCGGAGTGGCGAGATCCGGGCGTTTCTGTAGGTAGCGCGGGTTTTTGGTGGGCTTGCCGTCCACGAGGCGGGGATGCGCGGGAGAGGCGAGGAACTCGGGCTGGCCGGCGGCCAGAAATTCGCGGAAAATCGCACGGATGGGTTGGGTAAAGGCGTCGAAGCCGATCGCGTCTTCTGCGATCACCTGCGCCGCCTCCCGCGTCAGTGCTTCATAGTTCGAGAAGAAGTTTCCGCTCTCGGAAAAATCCCGCTCCGTATTCGTATCATAGCCCCGCACGATCGCTTCGTCCGGCCGCTGGAAGAGCGCATTCTCGCAGTTGTGGACGAACTTGAGCGCGGTCGCGTTTGCCGCCCAGGCGGGCAGCCCGCTGAGCAACGCCCGGGGCGCGACGACGGAGGCGGTGATGTCGTCCTCCACTTGAATTTTCACCGCGGGAAAGAAATCCTTGCGCAGGCTGAAGGTGCGCCAGCCGCCATCCGCGGTAAAGCCCACGCGCAGGTAATGCGTGAGCACTTTCTGGCGATGATACTTCACTTCGTTACCCGGCCGTCCATTGATGGTGTCGACGGAAAAATGCCGGCGCCAGTCATCGCCCCACTCGGGTTTGTAGTAACGTTTGATCAAAAGCACCAAATCGCGGACGTAATGCGGGATGGTCCCGAGCCAGGCGTTGTATTCGTCCGTGTAATCGGGACTCCGGCTCAGCAGCTTGACGACGGATCCCAGCGAGCGTTCCGCGCTCAACAGCGGGCGGCCGTGCAGGCGGTTGCGGGTGCGGTCGCGAAAGCGCTGACCATACTCGCGCCGGAGGATGGCATCGACAAAATCAAAATCCGCCGTGACATCGCCGACGAAATTGGGCCCCACGAAAGTGGCATCCGCGATCGACTTGGAAATTTCCGATTTGCCGCCGCCGGAGACGGTGCACGGTTTGTGGCAGAGCAAACCCTCGGCGCTGGTGCCACGCAGCCGCCAGCGGCGTCCCTCGTCCGGTTTCACCATTTCGATTTTGTAACCGGAAGGCAGTACATAGGTGTGGTTCGGCAGCAGCTTGATCGAGTGAAAGGTCGGGGGGCGGTCGCGGAGGTGGGTGCTCACTTCCACGTTGCGGGCCGGCCAGGTAATCGTCTGGGCGCGCAGGTCGAAGAACGCGTCCTGGGGCACATAGCAGATATCCGGGTGAAGCCGGTCCCGCGCCCAACCCTCGGGCCGGGCTTCGGCGCGGTCGCCGAGACACGCGAGCGCTTCATCGAAGGTGTGATCGACGATCGCCAGATGCTGGCTGAGTTGGAAATCTTCCCCGAGGTCATAACTCGGAAACACGATGGCTCCGCCCGCGTGTTCTTCTTCGCAACGCCCCAGTAGATTGGCCGCAAAGCTGATCTGCGCTTTGATCTCCTTTTTGCAGTAGCCGAAATAATTATCGGCAATGAAGGTCACAATCACCCCGCCCGGCGCGCGCGCGGTGAGCTTGAAAGCCCCGCCGTCGTTGTACCGTTCCCCGGGCTCTTTCCAGGCCATCCCATCGCGGCGCTGACGGTCGGTGGCGTCTTCCCAGCGCGGCAGGCCCAGTTCGCGCTTCGTCAGGTGGGTCAGATGAGTGGCCAGAATGACGCAGCCCGTGTGGCCGGTCCAGTGCTCGGGATCCAGGGCGGCATCGTTGTGCGGCAAGTGCGGATCTCCGGCATTGCCGAAAATACGCTCAATGAAATCGAGATTGGCGACGAGCGCCCCCGGGACAAAGAAGCGCGTTTCCATGGCCCGCTGCGCGGTGAATCCCGGCACCGCCGGACACACGACGGGTCGCAGATGCAGCGAGACGAAACATTCCGCGGGGGCGGGGGAGGTGGCGGTAAACGGCAATCTCAGCAGCTCGGGCGGAGGATTGAAGGCGTGGTGCAGCAACCGGCCAAAGACGGCCGGCGGAACGGCCTTTTTGTCGTCGGGCACCGGCAGTCCGAGCTCGGCCACGTGAAAAATACCCTTGGTGGTGCGACGGTCGCTGCGGGGATTGTGCACCACGCCCTGACGAACGCGATAGGAGGAGAGAATGTCGCTCTGGTGGCGGTCGGCGTCGGGAGGAAGCGAGAGCAATCGTGCCAGATCCGGACGGTCGAGCACCAAGGTCGTGGTGGGCAGGCGGGCGAGGTTCTTTTCGCCCCCGAGTTGTTGATCCAGGAAATTCTGGATCCGCTGGTCAACGGGACAAAGGTGGCGGGTGAGCGCGCGATCCTTTTCGCGACTCAGCGCCAGGAAGTGATCCACCAGCGGAGCCAGGCCGTCCGCTTGGGGAGCGGCCACGCCCGGCTGCCGAATTTCGCGCAGCTTGAGGTTGAGGTAAGCAATAAGTTGCCCATCGGAATCGCCCAATGCGCTGAGTAAATTGGATTTGACCATGGCGGCAAAGGAACGCGGTTGGTTAAGAAGAGGGCCTTAGCAAGCACGGGCCGGACGCGCCGGCAAACAGTCTTGCGAACTTTGCTCGGTAAATATCTACGAGGACTTCTTTGTCCCAAGGAAGCGGGTTATACCCTTGCGCGGCTCGCCGGCGAAAACTAGCGGATAGACATGAGTTTCCTCCCTACTTCCCGGGCGCGCGCGCTGATGGCTGCAGGGCGGAGACCAAAAGACGGGCCGGGGCGATTTCAGTCCCGGCTCTCCGCCGGGTTGATCTGCCTGTTGGCGCTACTTCCCGCCGCGGGAATGGCCCAAGATAGCGGGTCATGGCGCGCCGGGGTTTCGCGAGTAAAGATCACGCCGGAGAAGCCGATGTGGATGACCGGGTACGGCAACCGGACCCATCCGGCGGAGGGCGCCCTTCAGGACCTCTGGGTGAAAGCGCTCGCCGTGGCCGATCCCTCGGGGCGAAAAGGCATCCTGCTCACCGCTGACCTTTGCGGGGTCACCCGGGAGATCACGAACCACGTCGCCGCCCAATTGGAAAAGAGGTATCAGATCCCCCGTGACGCCGTGATGGTCAACGTCTCGCACACGCATTGCTCGCCCTTCGTCGAAGGTTTTGCCGCGGGGCTGCGCGTGTTCAACGACGAGGACCGGAGGAGCTTTGCGGCGTATCGGCAGCAGCTCGAAACCTGGATGTTTCAAGCGGCAGAAACAGCGCTGAAGAACCTGGCTCCAGCCTCGCTGGGCTGGGGGGTGGACACGGCGGATTTCGCGGTGAATCGTCGCAAGAACCCGGAGAAAGACGTGCCCGCGCTCCGCGCGACGGGCAAACTGGTGGGGCCGGTGGACCATGATGTGCCCGTCCTCGCGGTCCGTTCGTCGCGGGGAGAACTGCAGGGCCTCGTGTTTGTTTACGCCTGCCACAACACGACCTTGGGCATTTACCAGTGGCACGGGGACTATGCGGGCTGCGCGCAGGAGGAGATTCAGCGCCGGCATCCGAATGTGACCGCGCTGTTTGTGGCGGGCTGCGGGGGTAACATCAATCCGCTGCCGCGCCGTGAGGTCGCGCTGGCGGAGAAGTATGGCCGCCAGCTCGCCGACGCGGTGGATCGCGCGCTGGCGCGGCCGATGAAGACGGTGCGCGGGCCGTTTCGGTCCTCTTTCGAGGAAATCACGCTCGCGTTTGCCGAGCGACCCTCGCGCGAAAAATTGATCGCCGCAACCGAAAGCAAGGCGGAAGGCGAACGCGCTTGGGGCACGCATCTGCTGGCGCAGACGGACCGGGGCGGCATTCCCATGAGTCATCCGTTCCCAATTCAAGCGTGGCGTTTGGGCGATCTTGCGTGGGTGGCACTCGGCGGAGAGACGGTCGTGGACTATGCCCTGCGACTGAAGCAGGAGGCGGGCTCCAACCTGTGGGTATTCGGTTATTCGAATGACGTGATGGCCTACATTCCCTCTGAAAAGATTCTGGCGGAGGGCGGATACGAGGGGAATACTTCCATGATTCCGCACGGCAAACCCAGCCCGTGGGTAGCCGGCTTGGAAGACAGGATCGTCTCCAAGTCGCATGAATTGCTCAACCGGGTTCGATCGGCGCCGTAAGCGTGCGGCATCTCTTTCCCTCGTTTCCCACTCCGCTGATTTAACGCCAATTTACCCATGAAAATACCCGCCTTGTTCGTCTTCCTCTGCGCTGCCATCTCCTTGCTGGCCCGCACCGCTTCCGCCGCCGAAACTCAGTTTCGGGATTTGTTTAATGGCAAGGATCTCACGGGATGGGTGAACGTGAACACCGGACCGGACACTTGGAAAGTGCGTGATGGCGTGCTCGTTTGCAGCGGCCAGCCCATCGGTGTGATGCGCTCAGAGAAGCAATATGAAAACTTCATTTTGCACATCGAGTGGATGCACCTGCAGGACGGCGGAAATTCCGGCGTTTTCGTGTGGAGCGAAGGCACGGTGCCGGCGGGGAAGCAACTTCCCAAGGGCTGCGAAGTGCAGATGCTCGAGCTGGACTGGCCCAACCTGAATCGCGAAAAAGACGGCAAGCCGCGGCATCCCGGTTACGTGAGCGGCGAACTATTCGGAGCGAACGGCCTCAAAACGACGCCGGACAATCCGCGCGGCGAGCGGAGCATGTCTTACGAAAGTCGCTGCAAGCCCAAGGGGGAGTGGAACACCTACGACATCGTGTGCGTCGACGGTGTCATCAAACTCGCCATCAACGGAAAATTTGTGAATGGCGTCAGCAAGGCGTCGGTGAGAAAGGGATACCTGTGCCTCGAGTCCGAAGGCGCACCGATCCACTTCCGCAACATCCGCATTCTCGAACTGCCCTCCGGCATGGCCACACCGGAGCAGACCGCGCCGTTGGTGAAGTAGCGCGGTGGAGGATGGGCGGCGCGACGCTCAGCGGTTCGGACCAATGCCCACCAGCGGCTGCGAGCTGCAAAGATACGCGAAGAGATCCCGGATCTGCTGGTCGTTTTGCGCTTCGAGTAAACCTTCGGGCATCAGCGATTGCCCGGCCGGCTCCAGCTTGACGATCGCGCGGCGATCGAGCGCGAGGTTCTGACCATCGAGGCCGCGCAGCACGACGATCTGATCGTTCTTCTCGACGAGAAAACCGCTTAACGCGCGGGCATCGTTCGTTTCGACCAGCGTGTATTCATAGCCTTCGCGAATCTCCGCGCTTGGGTTCACGATGTTGAGAAGCAAGCGGTCGACATCATCGCGCTTGTAGGGCGTGAGGTCGGGCCCGAGTTGCCCGCCTTTGCCAAAGAGCAGATGGCACGCGCCGCAGGTGTTTTGAAACACGGTGCGCCCGGCATAAGGGTCGCCGGAACCGCTGCGAATCACCGTCGCAAGCCGGTTAATCTGCCGGTCCATTTCGCCCGTCGAAGGCCGCGCGCGCCGGCCCCAGATTTTTTCCGCGAGCTTTGTGACCGTCGGATCCTGGTGGAGCTTGATTGCCCGGATAATATTCGGCGGCGCCACGTTCGCGGGGAACTGTCCCGCATCGATCGATTGCAACCATTGCCGCGACCATGTGACGCGGCTCGCCAGCAACGCCTGCGCGGCGGCTTGCGTGTCACGGTCCAAACGCGAATAAAGCGCCAGCACGCGCTCGCCGATCATCGCGTCGTCATAAGCCTGCAGCGCATTCAAGGCGGCTTTCTGGAGCGAAACGTCACGCGTTTGATCGAGGAGCTGCAATAGCACTGGAACCGCTGCCGGAATTTTTACTTCTCCGAAAATGCCCACGTATTGCGCGCGGACGGTCGCGCGGGATTTGTCATCGGCGATGGCCTGCAACGCTTTCGTGATCGCTTCGGGCTTGGACTGGCGCAGACCCAGCGCCACCGAACCCGCGTCGAAGCGTGCCATGCCCGCCAACAGTTCGTCGGGCAAGCCGGTGAGCGAGCGTCCTTGAAAGGCGGCTTCGAACCCGCGCAGCAACGCCTCACTTTGCTCTTTGGCCGGTGAGAGTTGGAAGAGTTTCGCGCACGTCAGAAGATCCTGGCGGGTTCCCGCTTGCGCGTAGCGGCGCAGAATTCGTTCCAGCAAGTGCTGTTTCACGAGGGGCCGCTGCCACAGGGAAGAATCTTCGAACAGCCCAAGGACGTCCGGGCGATCGCTCCCGGCTTTGGCTTCGATCGCCCACCACAGGTGCAGGGGCATGCGATTGTCGGCGGCGTCTTCGTCGTGGGTGAGAAGCTGGCGCACGATGGCGAGTCCTTCGGCCGCGGGCAGTCGCCGGGCCGAGCACGCGAGTTGATTGCGGACTTCGAGATTCGATTCGCGCCGGGCCAGCTGGGTGATCGCGGTGGCCAGCGCCGGCGAGACTTGGTTTTCGTCGGCCAGCAGCCGCACGGTCCATAGCCGG
>JBEENF010000196.1:0-7119 GCA_041192325.1 Verrucomicrobiota bacterium | reverse complement strand
CGGCGACGTGGCGGTGGCGGTAAGCCCGGACGGCGCCCGCGGCGGAATGGGGTACTCCGGCGTGCCGGCAAAATTGTAATTCGTGAACGAGGCGGTGCACAGGACGCCGGTGTCGTGGCTGGTGACCGCGAATCCGGCGTTCACCGTGGCCGGCAGGTTCACCGTTACGGCCGCGCCGATCTGGCGCCAGCTGACACCGTCGGCCGACTGAAAGCCGGTGAACGAGTTGCCGCGGCGCACGAGCCGTAGCCACATTTGTGGAATTTCGTACGTGCCGAGGGTGAAGTCGGTGGCGCCGCCCGGCGTGGTGCGCGCATAAAGGCCTGCCGCGTTGCCGGGATTGCGACAGACCATGACATGGCGCGAACCGGGCGTAAGATCCTCGCGCAACATGATGCCCGCCTTGGCCCACGCGTGGGTGTCGGTCATGCCCGTCACGCGCACCGTGAACTCGCCGTCGCCCGTCCACGGATAATACACATAGTGAAACGCATCGCGCGTTTCCCAGATGTCGGCCCCGGAGCCGCGGATGACGTATTCCGCGCCGCCCCAGGCAAAGCTGCCGGCGGCGCCGACATCGCCGACGTCACGGTTGCTCCAAGCTTGGGCGGCGGCCGTGGCGACAATCGCGTGCACGGCGAAAACTACGAGCGCAAGGACCACCCGGCGGACCGGGGTGGCCGCGGCTGGGGTGGAGTTCATGAAAGTGGTGCGTGTTGGCGAGGCGATGGCCAGGCATTCCCTGCGCGCGGCCTCCCGCCCCGGGCGACCACGGCGAACATATTCTAACTCATACCGCCCCGTTCTGCCACGGGTCGAAACACCCGTCTGGACTGCGGCCCACCGCTCGCGCCCGGCTCGGAGTTCGATGGCCCCGCGCCCGGACAATTTCCCATCAGGAACGCGTCACAGCATGCCGCGCGATCCCCCTCGTCCTCTCCAGCAACGATTTGTCTGGCCCGCCCTGAACCCGGCTGACCCGCCCCCGGCGGGGCACCCGAGGAAATTCATGACCGGGCGCGCTCCGCTCGCCGCGGGCCTAAGATCTGCTTTGCCGTCCCCGCCGGCTTTTGTGTTGCTGGTGGCCTCGTGGAGCACTGTCCCATTCCCGTCGTCTGCGCCGTGATTGAGGATGATTGCGGCCGGGTACTGATCGCTCAGCGGCCGGCGCATAAACACCTCGCACTGAAATGGGAATTTCCCGGCGGCAAGGTGGAAACCGATGAATCGCCCAAGGCAGCCATCGTCCGCGAGATCGCGGAGGAACTAGGCTGCACGATCGTCGTCGGGCGCGCCCTGCCGTGCTCCCTCCACGACTATGGCCGGTCGGTCATTGAGATGATTCCGTTCGTTTGCCGCCTCACTCCCGGCAGCGCCGCGCCCCACGCCCACGAACACGTGGCGCTTCGCTGGGTGCCGCCTGCGGAACTCACCGCGTGCGATCTCGCCGCGGCCGATCTTCCCGTCGTCGCCGCCTACCGCGCCTCGCTTCCTCCCGTTTCTTCATGAAATACCTGCTGCGCCTGGTCGCGCTCGCCACCCTGTGCGCTCTCGCGCCGACCCGCGCCGCCGAGCCCGCGGCCTACGTGCCTCCCGCTTTCTCCGACGCCGACCGACTGCGTCGCGTTCAGGAACTCGTCCCCGAGGTCGACGCCGCTTTCGCCGAGCTCGCCGCCACCCGCCATCTCCCCGGCGTCGCCTACGGCCTCGTGCTTGACGGCAAACTGATTCACGCCCGCGCCCTCGGTTTCGCGAATGTGGAAAAGAAAATCCCCGCCGCCGCCGACACCCGCTTCCGCATCGCCTCGATGACGAAGAGCTTCACCGCCCTCGCCATCCTCAAGCTGCGCGATGCCGGTCGTCTCAGCCTCTCCGATCCGGTCGAGCGCTACGTGTCCGAATTTCGCTCGGTCAATCTGCTCACCGCCGACTCCGGGCCCGTCACGCTGCGCCACCTGCTCACCATGACCGCCGGCTTCCCCGAGGATAATCCGTGGGGCGATCGGCAGCTCGCCCTCAGCGTCGCCGGCCTGCAAGCCTTCGTCCGCGGCGGGATCTCGTTCTCCAATGCGCCGGGGCCCACCTACGAATACAGCAACCTCGGCTTCGCCCTCCTCGGCCAGGTGATCACGCACGTCACCGGGGAATCTTATCAACGCTACATCACGCGCGAGTTGCTTACTCCGCTCGGGATGACCGACACGCGCTGGGAATTCTCCGAGGTGCCGACCGAGAAGCTCGCGCTCGGCTACCGCTGGGAAAACGACGCGTGGCTCCCCGAGCCGCTCCTCCACGACGGCGCCTACGGCGCCATGGGGGGCCTCCTCACCACGCTCGATGACTACGCGCGCTACGTCGCCTTCCACGCCGCCGCCTGGCCGCCGCGCGACGGACGCGACGCCGGCCCCGTCCGCCGCGCCACCCTTCGCGAAATGCATCAGCCCGCTATCGTCAGCGGCCTCGTGACCGACGCCAAAACCTCCACTGGCGAAACCCTCCCGCTCGTCAACGGCTACGGCTTCGGTCTCCGCTGGACCATGGATGCCCGCAATACCGTGCGCTTCGGCCACAGCGGCGGCCTCCCCGGCTTCGGCAGCAACTGGCTGCTCTACCCCGCGCACGGCCTCGCGATCATTTCGTTCTCGAATCTGACCTACGCCCCGATGAGCGCGATCAACACCCGCCTCGCCGCCCTTCTCGTCGAGCAAGGCGCGCTCCCGCCCCGCACGCTCCCCACCTCCGCGATGCTCGCCCTGCGCGAGCGCCAGGTCGCCGACCTCCTGATCTCGTGGGACCGCGAACTCGGCGACACCATCCTCGCGGAAAACTTTTTTCTGGATCGCTCGCGCGAAGCTTGGATCAAGCTGGCCCGGGAAACCCTCGCCCGCGCCGGCCGCCTCACCGGCACGCAGCCTCTCGTCCCCGAAAACCAACTACGCGGCGCCTTCGCCCTCCTCGGCGACACCGGTCGCGTGGAAGTCTTCTTCACGCTCACACCCGAGGCCACTCCCAAGATCCAGCAACTCCGCCTGACCTACGTCGACCCGCAGCAATAATCCCCCGCCTCGGTCTTCTCACTCCGCCTCCTTCCCTGCTTTTTCCCATGAAGCCCCGCCTCATCGCCATCCTACCTCTCCTCCTTATATTATTGCTGGGCGCACTGAGCGCTGCCGCGCAGTCGCCCGCGTCCACGCCCGCCTTTACCCGCACCACGGATGTCGTGTACGCCCGCAAGTTGGGCGTGGCCCTCACGCTCGACGTATTTCAGCCCACTCGCGGCGCCAACGGCTACGGCATCATTTACCTGGTCAGCGGGGGTTGGAAATCCTCCCATGAGAGCATCAGCCCGGCCACTTATGCTCCGTTTCTCGCGCGCGGCTACACGGTGTTCGCCGTCGTGCACGGCACGCAGCCGAAATTCGTCCTCGCGGAGATCGTTCCCGACATTCACCGCGCCGTTCGCTTCATTCGCCACCACGCTGCCCGCTGGGCCGTTGATCCGGACCATCTCGGCGTCACCGGCGCGAGCGCCGGCGGTCATCTCTCGATCACCCTCGGCACGCAGGGCGGCCCGGGACCAGC
This sequence comes from Verrucomicrobiota bacterium, assembly GCA_041192325.1. Taxonomy (GTDB): domain Bacteria; phylum Verrucomicrobiota; class Verrucomicrobiia; order Opitutales; family Opitutaceae; genus ER46. The sequence continues at coordinate 3,537 of JBEENF010000196.1, read as the reverse complement.
CAGCTCGCGGGACCCGGTCGATCGCGTAAGCAGCGCGGTGCAGGCCGTGGCCTGCTTTTTCCCCCCCACCGATTTCCTGAACTATGGTCGCGAAGGCGAAGTGGCGGCCGGCGTTGGCATTCTCAAGGACTACGCTGGCGCTTTCGGCCCGGAATCGGCCACGCCGGAAGGCCGGCAAAAACTCGGTGAAACCTTTTCGCCCGCGCGCTTCGTGTCCGCCCGGATGGCTCCAACCCTCATCATCCACGGGGACGCCGATCCGCTCGTGCCCATCCAGCAGGCCCACCTTTTCGCGCAACGCGCCACCGCCGCCGGGGGCAACGTGCGGATTATGGTAAAGCCTGGCGCCGCCCACGGCGGCAAAACCTGGACCAATATCGAAGGCGATCGCGCGATCATGGCCGACTGGTTCGACCGCCATCTCTGCGGGCTTCAGCCGACCACGCCCTGACAGCCGGCCAAGGCGCCCTGGCCGCCGTGAGCGCCTCGCCACCTCACGGCGACGGACCTTCCCCGGCTCTTTATCTTTCCGCTTTATCTTTCTCTTTCGTCAGGATTCCGCCCGAGCGAGAAGGTTAAAAAAAGAGGAAGGAGCAAGACCACGAGCGGCGGGAAAGACTTTAGCCCGGCCGAGGAAGGCGTTCCCACACTGGACAGGTTCCGGCGCGCGCGTTGAATGTCCCCATGGCCCCGGCCCCCCTCCCCTTTCAAGCAATCGCCCGCCTCGCTCATCCCGGCGACAACGTCGCCATCGCGATCCGCCGGCTGGAAGCGGGAACTCCGCTCGCCCTGCCGACGGGAACGCGTGAACTCCGTCACACCGTTCTGGAGGGACACCGCTTTGCCGTGCAACCGATTGCGCCGGGAGCACCCCTGCTTTCGTGGGGACTGCCTTTTGCGACAGCGCTGACGGCAATCGCGCCGGGGGATTATATTTGCAACCAGTCGATGCTCGCCGCGCTGGCCGTCCGCCGCGTCGAGGGCGCGACGTTTCCCTCCGAGCCAAATTTCGCGGACGTGCTCACGCCGTTCCAGCTCGACGAATCGACTTTCCATCCTGCGCCTCCCGTCCAGCGCGTGGCTCATCCCCGCACGTTTCGCGGGTATCGCCGGCCCGGTGGCCGCGGTGTCGGCACGCGCAATACGGTCGTCGTCCTCGGCACCACCTCGCGCACCGCGAGCTATGCCCGGCAGCTCGTCGCGCGCCTCCAGCCGCTCGCGCGGGTGCATCCCGGCATCGACGGCATCGTGGCGATCGCGCACACCGAAGGCGGCGGCAACGCGGAGCCGAACAACACCTTGGAAATTCTGCGCGCCCTCGCTGGATTCATCGTGCATCCGAACGTCGCCGCCGTGCTCGCGGTGGACTACGGCGTGGAACCCATCACCAACGCGCGGCTGCGTGACTTCATGCGGGACCATGGCTACGCGCTCGAGGACGTCCCTCATCACTTTCTCACGCTGCATGGCGGCCTCGCGGCCGGACTCGCCGAAAGCGAACGCATCGTCCGGCAGTGGCTCCCCGCCGCCAACGCGTTGCGGCGCACCGACGAGCCGCTCAGCGGCCTGCGGATTGCCCTGCAATGCGGCGGCTCCGACGCGTTCTCCGGCGTTTCGGGCAATCCGCTGGCCGGCGCGGTGGTGCACGAGGTCATTCGCCACGGCGGCAGCGGCGTGCTCACCGAAACCGATGAAGCGGTCGGCGCCGAGGGTTACCTGCTGAAAAACGTGCGCGACCTCGCCACGGCCAAAACCTTTCTCGGCAAGATCAGCGCGTTCCGGGAACGGCTCAGCTGGCACGGCGTGACGGCGGAAAGCAATCCCTCGGCCGGCAACAAGTTTCGCGGGCTGTACAACATCTCGCTGAAATCGCTCGGCGCGGTGCACAAGAAAGATCCGCGCACGCGGCTCGACGCCGTCATCGATTATGCCGAGCCGCCCGGCGAACCGGGCTTCAGCTTCATGAACGCGCCGGGCAACGATCTCGAGGGCATCGCCGGCCAGGTCGGAGCGGCCTGCAATCTGTTTCTCTTCGTCACCGGCAACGGCTCGATCACGAATTTTCCGTTTGTGCCGACGCTCAAGATCACCACCACCACGCGGCGGCACGAACTGCTGATCCACGAGATGGACATCAACGCGGGGCGTTATCTCGACGGCGAGTCGATGGAATCGCTTACGGCGGAATCGCTCGATCTCGTGATCGACACCGCGTCGGGTAGGAAGACCAAGGGCGAACACGCCGGCCATTCGCAGGTATCGCTCTGGCGCAACTGGCGGCAAACCGACGGCTCGCAACTCGAAACGCTGCGCGCGCGCGTGGCGCCGGACGGCCGGCCCTTGCCGCTCGCGCCGAACCGCGCGGGAGTTAACCCCGACGCCGTCGCGGTGCGCGTGATGGCTGGCAGCGAAGGGCGCGCCGCCACCGAACGCGTCGGCCTCGTGCTGCCCACGAGTTTATGCGCCGCGCAGATTGCCCGCCTCGCGGCCGATCGGCTCAACGAACGAGGCATCGGGCGCGCGCACGGGCTTTCGCGCTTTGTCGCGCTCACGCACACCGAGGGCTGCGGCTTTGGCGGCGAAACGATGTATCAGCTGCTCAACCGCACCTATCGCGGGTACATCACGCACCCGAATGTCGCGGCCGCGCTCCTGTTGGAACACGGGTGCGAAAAAATCCCCAACGATGTGATGCGCCGGCAGCTCGAAGAGCGCGGCGTCCCGCTGGCGCGTTTTGGCTGGGCCAGCGTGCAACTGGACGGCGGCATCGAAAAAGCACTCGGCAACATCGAGGCGTGGTTCGAACAAAAACTGCGCGCCCTGCCCGAACCGGGCGCCATCGAGGCGAACCTCGGGGCCTTGACGCTGGGCTTGATGACCGCAGCGCCCGTCAATCCTGCGACCGCCGCCGCGCTGGCCGACCTCACGCGCGCAGTCGTCGGCGCCGGCGGATCCGTGGTGCTGCCCGAGAGCGATCCCCTGCTGGCGAACGAGACCTTTCGCGCCGCCATGCTGGGCGGGCAATCACCGCATGCCACGCTCGCTTACGGCGAACCGATCACGCGCCCCGGGCTCCACGTTGTCGCGAGTGAAACAGATCACTGGGTGGAAAATATCACCGGCCTCGGGGGCTGCGGCGCGCACCTGGTGCTGACGTTGGTGCGGGGGCAGGCCCGGCAAGGTCACCCGCTGATTCCGGTGATCCAAGCCGCGGAGGCGGGCGCGCATTCGGCCGACATCGCCGCGGAGGATATCGATCTTGTCCTCGCAGGAGATGCCGCGCGCGACCGGGTGGCACTGATGGCATGGATCGCCGCCGTCGCGCAACGCGAACGCGTACCCGCTGCGATGGCGCACGGCTTTGTCGATTTTCAGCTGACCCGCGGGCTGCTTGGCGTGACGACCTAGTACACTGTCTCATATAAGTCTTTACTATGTTAATGGAGGCGTGCCAAGCTCCGTTCGTGGCCCGACCGAAGCTGGCATTTACCCTGACGGACGAGCAGCGGCGTGAGTTGGAGCGCTTGGTCAAGGCGC
>JBEENF010000195.1:0-7129 GCA_041192325.1 Verrucomicrobiota bacterium | reverse complement strand
CCACCGCGGCGCCACCGCTCGACCGGCCCGCGCTCCGGGAGGGATCGTAGGGGTTCAGCGTCGTGCCGTAGACTTTGTTGTACGAGTGGGACCCCAGGCCGAACTCGGGCACATTGGTTTTGCCGATCAGCAGCGCCCCCGCGGCCCGGATCCGCGCCACGATCAACGAATCCTCCTTCGGCAGGTTAAAACGATAAATGGGAGACCCGCGCGTATTCGGAAAACCCACCGTCGGTTCGAGATCCTTGATGGCGGTTGGCAGCCCGTGCAACGGACCCACCGCTTCACCGCGCGCCATTCGCTGGTCGGCTTGGTCCGCGAGCGCGAGACACGCTGGATCGTCGAGTTTCGCCACGATGGCATTAAGCCGCGGATTGACCCGGTTGATTTGGGCCAGATGCGCGACCATGACCTCGCGCGCGGAAACCTGCCGCCGGCGGATCATGGCCGCGAGTTCGCGCGCGCTGGTGAAGCAAAGTTCACTCGGCTTTGCCGCCCCGGAGGCGCCACTCGCGCCCGCCGCGGACAAGGCGCCCGCTCCGCTGGCGGCGGCCACGCCGGTCGCCTGCAAAAATTCACGTCGGGTGTAGTCCATGGGATAACGGAGCCGGAGGCCAAATGGGGTTTAGCGCGACAAAGACCCAAGGCGGCGGTGAGCTCCAACCTTTTTTTGGCCATCCAGCCGCAGAGGTTGTCGCCCCCGCTCCTCCTCCTGCTCGGGCTCGTGCCCGACGTGGAAATCCACCGGCTGTGCGCCCGCGCAAGCTTACCCTCTGGACCACGCGCCCTCGAAACATCGCCCGGCTGCGCCGGCTTGGGCCTCACGCAGAAGCCAATTGCCTTTGGCCCGGCGCGCCCGCCCAATTCCCCCGGCCATGCGCACTTATTTCAAGCGGGTTCCGCTGCGCTCGTGGGGCATCATTATACTCTGCGGTTTCGCCGGGATGCTCTTCTATGTGGACCGACAAACCCTGTCGGTGCTCAAGACCACGCTGCAGGCCACGTGGGGACTTTCGGACATCGACTACGGCTGGCTCGTGGCCGCGTTCATGACGCCTTACACGTTGTGTTACCTGATTTCAGGGCGACTGATCGATCGCTGGGGCACGAGGACAATGATGCCTCTTTTCCTGCTGGGCATGTCGCTCGCCACGGTGGCTGGCGGACTCGCACAGGGATTCTGGAGTTTAGGGGCATCGCGGGTGGTGCTCGGCCTCGCCGAGGCGGGCATCATCCCCGCGGTGATGGTGGCAATCGTCACGTGGTTCCCGGCGGACATGCGTGGGACCGCGACGACGATCAACAAGCCGCTGACGGTGGCGGGCAGAATCCTCGTCGTGCCGTTCGCCGCGGGCGTGGCGGCGTGGCAGAGCTGGCGCTGGGCCTTCATCATTCCCGGGTTGCTGGGAGCGGTGTGCGCGGCCCTCTGGTGGTTTACCGACAAGCACGCGCCGGTGACTCCGCGGGCCGCCGCGCAGCCGCTGCCCCGTTACCGGGACGTGCTCGCGAACCAGGCGATTCGCGGCCTATTACTCGCCCGGCTGGTGAGCGATCCCCTGTGGTTCTTTCTCATGTTCTGGCAACCCGGTTTCCTGCAAGAGCGACTCGGGCTGAGTCTGGCGGATCTCGGCCGGCTGGGCTGGATTCCCTCCGTGGCGGCGCTGCCGTTCATCATGGCGCTGGGCCACCTGTCCGACGGCTGGGTGCGGCAGGGCGCCGCGCCGGTGCAGAGCCGGGTGAGGGTTCTCATTGGGTTGACGGTGATCGCTCCGGCGGCGCTGCTGCTGACCCACACGACGTCCGTGCCGTTGGCGCTTGCGCTCCTTTCGCTGCTGCAAGTCATGACCGCGTCCTGGCTCAGCTTCTCCGGCCTGCTCATGAGCGATCTCGTGCCGCGCCGCATGGTGGGCACGACCGTGGCCCTGATGAGTGCGTTGGGGGCGATGGCGGGCGCGGCGTTCAATCTGGTGGCCGGACCTTTGGTGCAGGCGTTCGGCTACGACCATCTTATGTGGGTGGGCGCGCTACTCCACCCGATCGCGGCCGTGATTCTTTGGCGCGCTTATTCGCGGCGGGCGGACCCGCTGGCGGGCGCGGCTCCAGCGTGACGGACGTTTTTTTTCCCAGCCGCGGCGACGCTCGAACGGCGCTCGAATTCGCAGCGGTGCGACGTTCAATCAGAGTGGGCCCGGGCACCCAGACGCTTTCGACGAGTAAGTGCTTGGGGGTGGGCGGGAGGTTTCGCTCATCCGCCAGCAGCAGTTGCGTCAGCAAATCCATCGCCGCCGCGCCCACTTCATGCGGGCGCTGGTCAAGTCCCGCCCAATCGCCCGCTTCCGTACAGCGATCGAGGTGGACGAACCCGACGTCCGCGGGCACCCGAAGTCCCGCCCGTTCCAGCCACGTGACCAGCTCGCAACGCAAGCCGATCACCACATCCGGCCGGTGTGCCCGTAACCAGGGAATAAAATCTTTTTCCCGCCAACGACGCAGGATTAACGGCGGCACGCGCTCCGCCGGCCGGATCTGCGCCTGATGCAGCAGCAGCGGCGCAACCCACATCCCCGCCGTTTTCAGGTGCTGGTGCTCCTCGAGCACGAGACCGATCCGCCGGCGCCCCTGCGCGCGCAACCGCTCGATGACCTGCAGGGCGCCCCGGTATTGATTTGCATGGGCGCACGACAGGGCGAGGTCGGGAAACGGGACGCCGATCTTGACCGCCGAGAAATGCGTCCAGTCGAGCTTTGGCGCCCGGGGCAAACCGGGGGTGGGGCCGACAAGCAGACCCGTGATGCCCCGCGCGCGCAGGATCTGCGTCAGCCGCGCCGGCTTCAGGTCCGGCGCATCCCCCCAAAAACCCTCGAGCCGAAACCCGAGTTCTTCCGCGCGCGCTTTGGCCCCATCAAAGAATCCCACGAACGTGAGGTGGCGCCGCCACGCCAGGCGGGTGGGGCCGAAGAAAAGAAAGGCCAGCGTGCTGTGCGGCGCCGGCCGCCCGGTTCGACGCACCCGCCGCATCAATTCGCCGAGCAGCGGATTGCGCTGATAGCCCAGTTTTTGGGCCGCGCGCTGGATCTTGAGAATAGTCGATTGCGGCAGCAAATGACTGCCCCGCAGCGCGCGCGATACCGTGGCGGAGGAACAGCCGACGGCGGCCGCAATCGTGGCAAGCGTGGGAGCAGGCGTGGGATACAGGTCCATAACCTCGCCCACTTTTCACGCTGGGTGCGCCAATTGCCACCCCGCATGCAACCGTTGCACGACAAATGTCTAGCACCTCGGGACGGGCGGGTTCCAAATCTCCCTTCGCTCCCGTTCCTCGCAACCCCGCGGGCGGCCAGCGGAACATCCATGCACCCTTCTTCCTTTTTCCTTTTCCCGCGCCAGCTCCTGGCGCTCACCGGAGCTCTCCTCGCCCCCCTCAGCTTCGCCCAAGCGACCAAACCGGCGACCGATGTCACCCAGGAAGTCGTCGAGCTCGCGCAATTTACCGTCGTTTCCGACAGTGAAACCGGCTGGACCGCGGCGAGTTCGATGTCTGGCACGCGCACCAATGTGTTGATCAAGGATCTGCCCCGTTCCGTGCAGGTGCTGACCAGTGAGTTCCTGGCGGACATCGGGGCTGACACCATGTCCGATGCCGCCGCGTTCATGACCGGGGTAACCTCGCAAGGCAAACAGGACGCGGTGTTCGACAACAACACTCTCACGATCCGCGGCATGCGCCAGAACCGGCATTACCGCGATGGCGTCAAGGAGGGGTTTGTCGGCATGATCAGTGACACCGCTTCCGTCGATCGCATCGAAGCCCTGCGCGGTCCAAGTTCGTTGCTCGCGGGGGTGTCTGAGCCGGGTGGCATGATCAACCAGATCTCGAAGCGCCCCAAGACGCGCGATGAGACGACCGTCAAATTCAGCCTGGGGTCCTGGGATTATTACCGCGCTGAAATCGATGTCTCGAAAAACTTCACCAAGAAATTCGCCGTGCGTGCCGTCGGCGCGGTCCAGAGCACGGACACATGGCGCGCGTGGGAAGACAGCGACCGCAAGGTCGGCTACCTGGCCGCCACCTACAAGCTGAGCCCCTCGACCCTCATCAACGCCCGCGCCGAGGCCATTGATTACGATGCGACGGTCGCCCCCGCCGGTCTCGGCCTGCGGATCCCGACCGGCCCTTCCCTCACCAGCGCGACCGCTGCACCCGGCGTCGGCCAATACGGCTTCGGTTACGTGCCCGAGAACATTGCGCCGTGGGATTTCAGCCCGTTTGGTCCTAACAACACGCGCAACCACGAGGTTTATCGCACCAGCGGCGACATCCAGCATCAGTTTAACCAAACGTTCTCGGCCCGCGCCTTTACCAGCTGGTCCAAGAGCGATCGGCGCGACCAGCGCCTCTCGGGTTCCGCCTCCACCATCATCGCGCGCTTCATTGAACCCGCCCGCGGCAATGTCGCAGGCAACGTGGTGGCCGATGAAATCCGTTGGTCTGCGACCAAGGATGATGAAAAATGGGACATTTGGACCTACCAAGGAGATTTCCGCGGGGCTTTTCAGTATTGGGGTTTGAAACACGAAGCGATCCTCGGTGCGGAACGGATCGAGTCGCGCAACTGGCGGGATCGCGCTGATACGCCGAATTCCACGAGCACCGCTCTCGGAGCCGCTCCCTCCACGAACCCGAATGCCCTCACCCGATATAAATTTCCCACCTCTGCCGCCGGAGCCATACCCGCCGGTGGTTCGCAGCCGGCCTGGACGGAGATGCTCGATCTCAGCAAATACTCGGCGCCGAACTCCTACATCGACCAGTCTCTCCGGCGCTACGCTTTCTCGTTCACCAATGTGATCAGTAGCAGAAACGAAAAGTGGCACGCGTTGCTCGGGGTGCGCCGGGATCACGGACTAAACGCCGCGCTCCAGGGCACGATTGTTGCCAATGCCCTGCCGCAAGCTCTCCCGGTGGAAAGGGCCACCTCCGAGACCGCAGGCGTGCTTTATCGCCCTTGGGCCAACTTCGGGGTGTATGCCGCGTACAGCAGCTCGTTCTCCGGCGTGCCGGCGGGCATAGACGTCTACGGCAACCTCCTGACCAAGCCCGAATCCGGCGACAGTCTCGAGGCCGGCATCAAAGCCACGTTCTTCGACAACAAGCTGAGTGTGGAAGCCGCTGTGTTCGAGCTCAACCGCGAGAACGCGCGCCGCCAGCTCGGGGACTCGGAAATCCTCGCCATTCTCGGAACCCTTCCCTCTGGCGCCCGCAGCACGCAGGATCGCGGGGAGGCGTCGCAAGGTTATGAGACCTCCCTCCTCTATCGTCCGATCAACGCCTATCAGGTCGCCGTCAGCTTCGCCTATATCGACACCACCCTGGTGCAACCCGAGAACCCCGCCAATAACGGCGGGCCAATCAGCGGCAGGCCGCGTTCCAACGGCAGTGTATTCCAGAAGTACTCTTTCCAGCATGGCCCTTTGAAGAAGCTCTCCGTCAACAACGCGGTCGTCTGGGTCGACGGCGCGCGCCCGGATAGCGTCAGCAATGGCGTGGTGACAAACTACATGCCGAGCTATATTCGGCTGGATTTTGGCCTGGGTTATCAGGCCGCGGTGTTCGGGCGCCCGATGAGCTTCACGGCCAACGTGCGGAACGCCGCCAACAAGAAATACTGGGAGGGTCTCCAAACCAAAGGAGATCTTCGCAGCTACCGCGTGAGTGTAAGCACCCGCTTCTGAGTCCCAGCCAACCTCGAATGGGGCGCCGCGGAAAACCGGCCCGGTTGCCCATTTTGACGACCCTGCCTGCCGCGGGTAAATGCCGCGCGGGTCCGAGCCACCACGCCGTTTTGACGACCGGCCTCGATCGTTGCCTGAGCGCGGACGGCCTCGACCCCGGGCGCGCGGCCCCCGGGCCACCGCGTTTGCCGCCTTGTCCCAATTGTTTTTTCCTCTCGCCTGATGGTGCGTGCGCCGCAATTCCCGTGACCGTTACACGAGCAACTCCATCACACTTCGGCTTATGAAAATTGCTCCCTTTCGCTGCCTCTTTCTCGCGCTGTGGCTAAGCGGCCGCTTGTTGGCCGCGACGGCTGAAGGCGACGCCAAGCGCTGGGCACGGTTCGAACCCGAGTTCAAAGCCTTCGCCGCCGCCGATCGTGCGCAACCGCCGGCGCAAGGCGGGATTCTTTTTGTGGGCAGCAGCATCTTTCGCCAGTGGACGACGGTGGCTGAACAAATGGCGCCGCTGCCCGTGCTCAACCGCGCGTTTGGCGGCTCGCAAACCGCCGACCAGCTCGCGCGCTTCGCCCAAGTCGTGTCACCCTACGCGCCCAAGGTCATCGTGTATTACTGTGGCAGCAACGATCTCAAGGCCGGCGCCAAACCCGAAGATCCCGCGGCGATCTTCGCCCGCTTCCGAACGTTTTCGGAAAAAGTGCGGGCGGCGCAGCCCGCCACGCGCCTTCTTTTTGTGTCGAGCACGCGTTCCCCTGATCGCGTCGGGCGTTGGGAGCAGGTGGATCACTACAACGCGCTGGTCCACGCGTACTGCGCCGCCACGCCTCATCACACTTTCGTCGACATTAATCCCGCGCTGGTTGACCCAGAGGGCCGACCGCGCATGGACTTGTACAAAGACGACCGGCTGCACTTCCATCCGCCCGCGTACGTGGAGTTCACGAGAATTATCCGGCCGGTGCTTGAGCGGGTCTGGCGTGAAGCCAACCCGGGATCCCGGTAAGTTTTCGCGGTTCCCGGCCGCTGCTCCTGCTCGTGCCCGTGCTCGAAATCGATCCGCAAACCGGTGCGCTGCGACGAGCACGAGCAAGATCAGGATCACGAAGGAAACCCCGTCCGTGGATTTTCGCGCAGCCGCCCGTCCTACACCAGTTCCAGATGAACCATCTCGGCCACGTGCACCAGGGGGATCGTCACTTCCGCGTATCCCGCTGACACCTTATACAAAACATTTCGGCCGGCACGCACGAGCTTCACCGCCTTCACGATGCGCCCCGGCGGAACCAGGATCTTCACCCCCACGTTCGGAACGGGCGTAAACTCCTGCCGCATCCGGCCGATATCCGCGTCCTTGAAACCAACATTGGCCAGAACCCAAAGCGCCAGGTCCGCGTTC
>JBEENF010000194.1:0-7130 GCA_041192325.1 Verrucomicrobiota bacterium | reverse complement strand
CTTGCGGCGAGTTCTCGTCGCTTTCTCGGCGGCGGGGCTCGGCGCGCTGCCGTCCAGCCGGGCGGCGGCGCCGGTCAATTCCGCTGCCGCTCAATCGCCGGCGCTGGGCGCGGTGGTGGAGCAGTACTGTTTGGAGTGTCACGATGCGGGCACGAAAAAAGGGGGGTTCAATTTGGAAGGGACCGATGCCGCAGATCCCGCGCGGGCGGCGGAAACGTGGGAGCGGGTCGTCCGGAAACTGAGTCGCGGGCAGATGCCTCCGCCCGGCGAGCCGCGGCCCGACGACGCGACGTATGATCGCGTACTCGGGCAACTGGTGGCCGAACTCGACCGGCCCGCCGCGCAGAAACCGGGCGCGGCCCCGACCAGCGCCTTGCGACGGCTGACGCGAACCGAATATCAAAACGCCATTCGCGACCTGCTGGCGGTCGACATCGAGGCCGCGAGCCTGCTGCCCCACGACGAGTCGAGCCACGGTTTCGACCGCGCCACCGTCGGCAATCTTTCTCCCACGCTTTTGGACCGCTACTTGTCGGCGGCGGAGAAGATCAGTCGCCTCGCGGTTGGCGGGCCTTCCCGCACGCTGGGGGCCAGCACGATTCGGATCCGGCCTGACGTGACTCAGGAGGAGCGCGTGGCAGGGCTGCCCGCGGGGACGCGGGGTGGGGCGCTGATCCCGTATACGTTCGCGCGGGACGGAGACTACGAGATTCAGGTTTGGCTGACCCGCGACCGCAACGAAAACGTCGAAGGCCTCAAACGGCCGCATGAAATGCTCCTGCTGGTGGACCGCGAGCGGGTGGCGGCATTTACGGTGAAGCCGCCCGAAAAGGGCGAAGGGTTTGCCGCGGTCGATCGCGAACTCAAGGCACGCATCAGCGTGAAGGCGGGGCCGCGCCAGGTGGGCGTGACGTTTTTGCAGGATTCCGCGTCCTTGCTGGAAACGGAGCGCCAGCCGTTCCAGGCCCACTTCAATATGCACCGCCATCCGCGGCTCGGCCCGGCGGTTTACCAGGTGTCCATCACCGGTCCTTTCAGGACGGTGGGCGCCGGCGACACGCCGAGCCGCCGTCTTATTTTCGGCGACGGGCCTGCGCCCACGACCGCCGCGGAGGAAGACGGTGCGGCGCGGCGTATCCTGTCCCGCCTCATGCGGCGCGCTTATCGGCGGCCGATCACCGACGCGGACCTGCGGGGTCCGCTGGAGTTTTTCCAACGGGCGCGCGCCGAAGGTTTTGAGGCGGGCATCGAGTCGGCGGTGAGCGCGGTGTTGGTCAGCTCCGGTTTTTTGTTTCGAGTGGAAGCCGAGCCGGCGGGGCTGGCGCCCGGATCGGTTTATCCCGTCAGTGACGTGGAGCTGGCTTCGCGGCTCTCCTTTTTTCTCTGGAGCAGCATTCCGGATGACGAGTTGTTGGCCGCCGCGGAGCGCGGCGAACTGTCCCGTCCGGAAGGTCGCGAGCGGCAAGTGCGGCGGATGCTGGCCGACCCGCGGGCGCAGAGTCTGGCGACCAATTTTGCGGGGCAGTGGCTCTACTTGCGGAATCTGGATTCCATCACGCCCGACCTGCGGCTCTTCCCGGATTTCGATGATAATTTGCGGCAGTCTTTTCGGCGCGAGACGGAGCTGTTTTTCGGGTCCATCGTGCAGGAAAATCGGAGCGTGCTCGATTTGCTCCGCGCGGATTACACCTTCCTGAACGAGCGCCTGGCGCGGCATTACGGGATTCCGCATGTGCAGGGCAGCCGTTTTCGGCGGGTCACGCTGTCGCCGGAGACGCAGCGGGGCGGGCTGCTGCGGCACGGCAGCATTCTCACGGTTACCTCCTATGCGACCCGCACGTCTCCGGTGATCCGGGGAAAGTGGATTCTCGACAACCTGGTGGGCACACCGCCGGCCCCGCCGCCAGCCAACATACCGGCGCTCGAGGATGTCGCGGTCTCACCCACCGCGCGTGGACGGGAACGCCTCGCGGCGCACCGGGCCGATCCCGCTTGCGCCAGTTGTCACGACATCATGGATCCCATCGGTTTTTCCCTGGAGAATTTTGATGCGGTGGGTCGCTGGCGCACGGTTGAGGAAGGCCGCCCGGTGGATGTTTCAGGCGGGCTGCCGGACGGCCGGGATTTCGATGGGGCGGCGGGGCTCGAACAGGGCCTCCTGGCGCGGCCCGAGGTGTTCGTCGGCACGCTCGCGGAAAAGCTGCTCACCTTTGCGCTCGGCCGCGGCGTGGACTACACTGACGCCCCCGCCATTCGCCAGATCGTCCGCCAGGCGCGGGCCGACCAATTTCGCTTTTCATCCCTGGTGCTTGGAGTCGTCAACAGTCCGTCGTTTCAAATGAGGAAATCCCCATGATCATCACGAAGAAAGCCCTCCCGCGTCGCACATTTCTCCGGGGCGTCGGGGCCACGCTCGCGCTGCCGCTGCTCGACGCCATGGTGCCGGCGGCCACTGCGATGACGAAAACGCCCGCGCTGCCCGTCCGCCGGCTGGGTTTCGTTTTCATGCCGATGGGCTGCGACCTTCCGCGCTGGACGCCGCCTGGCACGACCGGCCGGCTCGATGAGCTTTCGCCGATCCTGAGCTCGCTTTCGCCGGTGAAACAGCACGTCACCGCGATCAGCAACCTGGAATTGCGCAACGCGTATCCGGGAACGCATGCCACGTCCAATGCCGCTTTCCTGAGCGCCGCGCGGGCGAAAATGACCGAAAGTTCCGATGTCTATCTCGGCACGACGGTGGACCAAATCGCCGCCAAGCAAATTGGGCGCGAGACGCAGTTGCCGTCGCTCGAGCTCGCGATGGATATGCTCCAGACGGTGGGCCAGTGCGACAACGGTTACGCGTGCGTGTATCAAAACAATCTCTCGTGGTCGTCGCCGACTACGCCGTTGCCCGCGGAGGCGCATCCGCGGCTCGTGTTCGAGTCGCTGTTTGGCGAGGGCGGCAGCACGGCGGAGCGCCGCGCCGCCCTGGGCCGGCGCGCCAGTTTGCTGGACTGGATCGGCGAGGACATGGCCAGCCTGAAGCGAAAACTCGGACCCGGCGATCAGGCCCGCGTCAGTGATTATCTCGATACCGTGCGGGAAGTGGAACGGCGGATTCAGAAGGCGGACGCGGAGGCGGCGCATCATCCGTCGCGCGATCTGGACCGCCCGATGGGAGTGCCCGCGGCCTACGCCGACCACGCCCGGCTGATGTTCGATTTGCAGGTGCTGGCGATGCAGGGCGACGTGACGCGCGTCATCACGTTTCAGCTCGCGCGGGAAACGAGTGGGCGCACGTATCCGGAAATTGGCGTCCCGGATCCCCATCACCCGCTGTCCCATCATGGCAACGATCCGGCCAAGATCGCGCGGATGGCGAAGATCAACCAGTTTCACGTTTCGCTCTTCGCGTACTATCTGGAGCGCCTCAAGGCCACGCCGGATGGCAATGGATCGTTGCTCGACCATTCGCTGATCCTTTACGGCAGCGGCATGGGCAATCCGAATATTCACGACCACACGAACCTGCCCATTCTGGTCGCGGGTGGCGCCGCGGGCGGGATGAAGGGCGGACGTCACCTGCGTTACGAAAAACCCACGCCGCTGGCCAATCTTCACCTCACGCTGCTCGACAAGGTGGGGGTGCGCTTGGATTCGTTTGCCGACAGCCAGGGCAAGGTCGACGAACTCTTCGAGCCGCTTCCCGTGTGAGACTCTCCGCGTTCATCAGGTCCCGGTCGCAGGCGGGCAGTCGCGGATGGCGGCGATGGGCGGCAGGTTTGCTGCTGGCCAGTGCCGTGAGTTTCGCCGGGCCGGCCCGCCTGGCGGACGCCGTGGAACGCAACGACGTGGCCGCAGCGAAGGGGTTGTTGGGGGAAGGCGTGCCGGTGGCGGACGCCCAACCCGACGGCATGACGGCGCTGCACTGGGCCGCCGAACACGACAATCTGGAGTTGGCCCGGTTGCTGGTGGCCGCCGGTGCGAGCGCCCGCGTCGAAAATCAGTACGGCGTCACGCCGCTGACCCTGGCGTGCCAAAATGGAAATGCCGCGATGATTGCTTTGCTCCTCGGCGCCGGGGCCGATCCGAACGTGCCGTTGCGCAGCGGTGAAACCCCGCTGATGACGGCCGCGCGCCACGGCCGGGTTGAACCCGTGCAGACGCTGCTGGCGAGCGGCGCGAAAATTGACGCGCGGGAAAAGCAGGGCCAGACCGCGCTCATGTGGGCGGCCGCGGAGGGCCACGGACCCGTCGTGGAGCTGCTCATGGCAGCCGGCGCGGATTATCGCGCGCGCTTGGAGAGCGGGTTTACGCCGTTGCTTTTCGCCGTGCGCGAAGGACGGATGGCCGTCGCGCAGGCGTTGTTGCGCGCGGGGGTGGACGTGAACGAGCCGACGCCGGCGCGGAAGACGTCCGGCAAGGGGCTGAAGCCCGGCACGACGGCGCTGTCTCTGGCGGTTGAAAATGGCCATTTTGAGCTGGCGGCCGCGCTGCTGGAGGCGGGCGCAAATCCCAACGATCAGCGATCCGGATACACGGCGCTGCACATGCTCACGTGGGTGCGGAAACCCGATCATGGGGACGATGGCGATCCGTCGCCGGTCGGTTCGGGGAATATCGATTCGCTGCAACTGGCGCGCAAGCTCGTCGCCGCCGGGGCCGACGTGAATGCGCGGCTCGCCAAGGGACCCTCCGGCGGCGGCCGCCTCGGCCGGAAAGGCGCGACGCCGTTTCTGATGGCCGCGGACACGGCTGACGTGCCCCTGATGCGACTGTTGCTGGAGCTGGGGGCCGATCCTGCGATCCCGAATGCGGAAAACTGTCCGCCCTTGCTCGCGGCGGCCGGAGTGGGAACCCGCGCGCCCGAGGAAGAGGCAGGCACGGAAGCCGAGGCGCTTGCCGCGGTGCGGCTGATTCTGGAACGTGGGGCCGACCTCAACGCGGTGGACAACAACGGCGAGACGGCGATGCACGGCGCCGCGTATGCCAGTTTTCCGCGCGTGGTGCAGTTGCTCGCGGAGCGGGGCGCGAAGATCGAAACCTGGAATAAGAAAAATGCCCAAGGCTGGACGCCGCTGCTGATCGCGGAAGGCCACCGCTTCGGAAATTTCAAACCGTCGTTTGAAACGCTCGACGCCATCAAGGCGGTGATGGTGGCGAACGGCATCACTCCGCCGCCGCCCACGCCCCCGGTACCGGTGATGAAGTATTAGGGCTCTCGGCACGTAGCCACGAGCGTGAGCGAGTGGGGGCTAGCTTGAGCGAGGGGGGCGAGGGAGAGCTTCCGAACGACTCGCTGGCGCTCGCCGCTACACCGGCTTGGGCCATGGAGCGGGCGTCCACTCGCTCACGCTCGTGGCCACGAAATTTGCCGGGTGAAGCCCCGCTGGGCCGTAGCGGAAAGCGTAAACTTTTCTCACCCGCGGATGGGCAACGAACCAAAAAAATCGCCCACGGTTGGCCCAACGAACCAAAACTTCACGGGTTCCCGCGACAAATTGGTGGCGGGCGCGGAACACCGGGTTGCCACCTGCCTTGGGAGCCACCGTGCGTTTGGTCTGCCCTTCGCGGGCTTTCTGTTCAACGTGCGAGCGCGCAAGAGTCCAAAATTTACGTCTCATGATTTCCCAATTCAATGTTCCCGCCACCCTGCTGATCGGCGCCGGCGCCTCGCGCGAGCTCGTGGCGCAGCTGAAAAAGATCGGCGCCCGCCGGGTGCTGCTGGTGACGGATGCTTTCATGGTTTCCTCCGGGGTGGCCGGCGCGTTCACGCGCAAGCTCGAGGTCGCGCAGATTCCGGTGGCCGTGTTTGCCGGCGTGCAACCGGATCCCACGGATGCGAATGTGCGCGAAGGATTGCGCGTTTTCCTCGAGCAGCGTTGCGACGCGCTCGTGGCCCTGGGTGGCGGCAGCCCCATTGATGCGGCGAAGGTGATCGCCATCCTCACGAGCAATCCCGAGCCGCTCAGCCAGTACCAAGGCTATCACAAAATCCCCCGGGCCGGCGCGCCGCTGCTGGTGATTCCCACGACGGCGGGCACCGGCAGCGAGGTGACGAAGATTGCGGTGATCACGGACACGGCGCGCGACGTGAAGATGATGATGCTCGATCGCAACCTGCTGCCCACGGTGGCGCTGGTGGACTACGAGCTCTCGCTGACGATGCCGCGCGCCCTTACGGCGCATGTGGGCGTGGATACGCTGACGCACGGCATCGAGGCGTATGTTTCACGGAAAGCCACGGCGCTGACGGATCCGCTGGCGCTGACCTGCATCCGGCTGGTCGCGGAACATCTGGAGACCGCCTGGCGCGAGCCCGCGAACCGGCCGGCGCGCGAAGGCATGATGCTGGCGGCGACACTGGGCGGGATGGGGTTTGCGAACAGCAGCGTCGCGCTGGTGCACGGGATGAGCCGGCCGATTGGCGCGGTGTTTCATGTGCCGCACGGGCTTTCCAATTCCATGCTGCTGCCCGCCGTCACACGCTTTTCGCTCGGCGCCGCGCCCGAGCGCTATGCCACGATCGCGAAGACGATGCGGCTCTGTCCGGACGACGCTCCCGCGGCCGCCGCCGGCGAGGCGTTGATCGCCGGGCTGATCGCGCTGAACGCGCGGTTGGAAGTCCCCCGGCTGCGCGCTTGCCGGGGCGTGGAGCAAGCCCGGTTCGAGGTGGTGCGGGAGAAAATGGCCGCGGACGCGCTGGCGTCGGGCAGTCCGCAGAACAATCCGCGGGTGCCGACCGCGGCGGAGATCGTCGCGCTCTACGACGAGGCGTGGTGACGGCGGGCGAGGCAGTAGCTGAGAGCTGAGAAACGCGAGCGGGGCAGGATGCGGAAAAATCAACCCGTTTTTTTCTGCCCGTCGCGTCCGCCGGCCGCGGTCATTTCTCCCGCAGCAGTTCCTCGATCTTCGCCTTCATCGCGGCGTAGTCGGCGTCGCCCTTGACGTATTGTCCGCCGGGGTGGATGTGGCGCACGACGCCGTGGCGATCGAGCAGGAAGCTGACGCTGGTCCATTGCTCGCCGCCCGCGTTGAGCCACCACTGTTTGAGCGTGCGCCATTGGGGATCGACCGCGACGGGGAACTCGAAGCCGAACCGGTGCGCGTGTTCCTTGACCGAGGCGACCGACAGCGGCGTGGGG
>JBEENF010000193.1:0-7176 GCA_041192325.1 Verrucomicrobiota bacterium | reverse complement strand
CGCGCCTTTTGCGACGATGCTCACGCTGCCTTTTGGCCCGATCACGTCTTTCACGAAAAACGCCGTCTCGCTCATCATGGGACCCCAGCCCGCTTCGTACCAGCCGACGGAGCCGTCGGAAAACTTTACCTGCAACTGGCCGTAGTTCACCTGGGTGGTTGCGATCTCGTCACTTAACCGGGCTCCGATGCCGCTGACGCTGACCGGCCGCGCGCCCGTCATCCGGCACATCACGTCAACGTAATGGACGCCGCAATCGACGATGGGCGACATCGAGCGCAGGAGATTCTTGTGCGTGCCCCAGTTTGCGCCGGAGCTTTGCTGGTTGAGATTCATCCGCATTACGAGCGGCTTGCCCAGCCCTCGGGCAATGGTGATGAACCGCTTCCACGAGGGGTGCACATGCAGGATGTAGCCGACCACGAGCTTGCGCCCGTGCCGCCGGGCCGTGTCGACCAGTCGCGTACATTCTTCGACGGACTCGGCGAGCGGCTTCTCCAAAAACACGTGGGCGCCGGCTTCCAGCGCGGCCGCAGCGTAGGCCGCATGCGTGTCGGGATAGGTGCTAATGCAAACGGCGTCGGGCTTGGTCGCCTGCAACGCGGCCGAATAGTCGCCAAATTCCGGATATTTGCCACCGAACTCTGCGTTGAGTTTTTGCCGGGAGGCGGCGCCGCGGCTCACCAGCCCCACAATTTCAAAATCATCCGGCATGCGATGATACGCGCGGGCATGCGACGTGCCCATGTGCCCACAGCCCACGACGAGAATCCTGAGTTTCGAAGCCATGCCCAGTGAGCAAGGGAAACCGCCTGGGAGTCGCGAGGAAAAAATCCATCTTGCCGGGAGAACCGGCGCGTGCCCCGCGGGTAATCGGGGAAACGCCCCCTTCGGTCCGGCCTCGCCGCCGGGTTCACCGCGCCTCGCTGGCGGCGCGCGCTTCGTCCGACGCCATTTGGTCGATCGTTTCGTTCGCAGTGTTCAGCACCCGTTCGAGTTGCACGGCCGCCTCGCCGGCCGCGGTGTTTAATGCGCGCAACCCGGCGAAGATCGCCGCAAGGTTTGCCTCGTAGCGTTCATCGCCGGCGAGAGTTGCCCGGGGGTTTTCGAGTGTCTGCCTGAGCTCACCGACCAGTTTTTCCGCTGCACCGAATTGTTTTTTCAGCACGAATTCCAAGGCGCGACCGCCTTTGCCCGTCGCGTCAATGAGATCCATGCGCGCTTGCAACCGACGCACCCGATCAGCGAAGGCTCGCGCTGGTTTCCCGCCACCTTCCGTCCTGGATTTCGCCACCGCCTCAAATTGTTCCGAAAGTCGCTCCAGTTGAGCCTGCACTTTGTTCACAAACTGGGAGCTTTTCGCTGAATCGTCCCGGGTGGTCCGCACCCGGTCCCGCAAGCGTTGGAGATCCCGCCGGATCTCGCCTTTATCCTCATGAACTGAAACCGCCGGCGTGGAGCGGGACTCGGCGGGGCGATCGCCTCCGGCCGGCGCGGCGGCCGCAGCCACCAGCGCGAGAAACATCGGACAGGTGAGAGCTAAAACCCGGCAACGGGAAAAAGGATGGGCTTGGTTCATGATGTGCTAGGTTGTGCGGACGGAGAGAAATTTGTTTCGCAACATTCGGTCCAAGGGCCGCGAATTTTGCCCCAGCTCCTCCAGCCGTGGGGACGGGAAGTGCTTGGGTGGAAATTTTCCGGTCCCGCAGGGGCCCACGCAGAAAACAGTTCGGGCTATTTTCGTGTCGGGCCGCTCCACCACGGAGCATTTTGCACGATGAATTCCACCGGTTCAGGAGCGGACGCGAACGTTTTGGCCGGGAGGCCACCCGCAGTCGCCGGACCTTTTGCCAACAATCTCCCCGCGCGAACAGCCCGGCTCACGATGGCGTTGGTCCAAACTCGATAATAATTTCAGAATGTGCGCCAGAGAACCTGCTCGCGGCTTGCGGATCAGAAGCACGCGGGCCATTTTCGGGCCTCTTCCCTTGCGACGATGAACGGCTACGGCTCCTCCGACGATCACCAGCCTGTAACATGGCTGCGCGGCCAGCCCATTTACGCGGTGCATCTGCTCGTGCTCGGTTTCGTCGGGTCGATGATCCTCACGACCATCTTGCGGTTCGCCGGCGGCGGTCAGGTGCTGGACTCCTTGATTTTCCTCAGCACCCCAGTGCTGGGGGGAGAGGTGTGGCGCGTGCTCACCTACGGTTTGGTGAACGATCCCTCGCTCTGGTTCGTGATCAGGATGCTGATGCTGGTCTGGTTTGGCCGGGAGCTGGAGCGCTTTTTCGGCCGCATGGTTTTTCTGCGCTTCTACGCGGGCCTTTACCTGTTCATGCCCTTGATGTTCACGCTGATGGGCCTGTGGCGCCCGACTCTACTCGCGGGGGAATCAGGCGGTTTTGCGCTGTTTGTCGCGTTCGCCACGCTGTACCCCAACGTCGCGATGATTTTCAACATCCTCGCCAAATGGGCGGCGGCCATCCTGGTCGGGATCTATACCTTGATGGCACTCAGCAGCCGGGACTGGGTGCAACTCGCCTCACTTTGGGTGGCGGTGGGGTATGGTTACGCCTTCGTGCGTTACGAGCAGGGGCATTTTCGCCTCCCAAATTTCCGCCCGGCCGGCCGCAGCAAACCGAAGGGCTCCTTCTCGCCGGACCTGCGACCCAAGAAAGCGGTCACGGTGAAATCGGCCGGCGGCAACTCCATGGTCGAAATCGACGCGGTACTCGACAAAATCGCGCAGTCGGGCATCGGCAGTCTTACCGCCCAGGAGCGCGCCAAACTCGACGCCGCGCGCGAAGACTTGAGGCGCAAATCGGGTCGATCTTAATCGCATCGGTCCTGGATCCCGCGGGCCCACGAACTTCGATGGAAGCGGCGGGTTATTCACGGCGCCTTTTAACAGGACCTGCACGCCGGCCCGCCCCAATTTTTCCTGCCCTCGCCATGTCGAAGCCCATTGCCGCCATTCTCTCTGCCATCGCGCCCTTGGTCCTCAATGCCTTGGATCAATTGCGCCAGCGGCAGGCAGCGAAAGCGGCCGAGGCCGGCGACCCGGTGACGGGCGAAGCGCTGCGCACCCGACTGCGGGAGTTGGAGCAATCCGCTCTGGAGCAGTCCGATTGCTCGGGGACCTAGCGCACGGGGTGGAGTCACTCGCCAAAGCTTTTGCGGCAACGGTGGAGGAAAATCGGATCCAGCAGAGCCGGCTGCAGCGCCTCCTCGCGGCCGCCTGCGCGGTGGCGGGGGCGAGCCTCGGGCTGTCGATCTGGGCGCTGACGCGGTAGCAACTGGGCCCGCTTACTCCGGCCCACCGCAGTCCGGCTTGCCTGACACCTGTAGCGCCGGTTCGAACGGACGTTGGCGTCAACGCGCCGCCGGTAGCTCGCGCTCGAGGAAATCAATAAACCGCTCCCAGTCGTACGCGGTGATGTCGTGTTCGCCCGTGCGCACGTGGTAGCCAATGCGGTGTCCGATCGGTGTGTCGGGCCGAGGCCAATTCGCCGTCTCCAGGCCCTTGTAACCGAACAAAGCGAAGGCGGGCGCCGCGTGGACGGCAGCCAGGAACTCCCCGCGGGGATCCGCCCCGAGGTCGAGCGTCGCGCTCGCCACGTAAAGCGGGCGCGGGGCGGACAGCGCGAGCAGCATGTGCTGGTCCACGGGACGCGCCGACGCGCGACCGACCCATGACCGATAGTTTTCACAGTACCAAAATATGTTCACCCGCACCGAGTCGGCGACGCGCTCGCCAAAATCGCGCCGTCCCAGCGAGGCACCCCCTTCGCCGCTGTTGTTCGAGATCACCGCGGCAAAAGCTTCGTCCTGCGCCCCGGCCCAGAGTGCCGTCTTCCCGTGGCGCGAATGCCCAAAGACCGTGATCCGACGCGCATCGAGGGCCGGCAGCGTCGCGAGGTATTCCCGCGCCCGACTCAGCCCCCACGCCCACACGCCAATCGCACCCCATTCCTCGGGATCGCGGGCGACGCGGCCTTCCCGGCGCATGAGATAACCCCGCAACCCGTCGCGCCAGCCGTCCGGGTGATCAGGTTCGAGGTCGCCGTAGTAATAGGTGGCGACGGCGTAGCCGCGCTTCAGCGCGAGCGCGAGCGGCCAGCGCGAAGCGTGGATGCCGCGCGTCGCCTCCGTGGCGCGATTGTTCACGATGCCCATTTCCTTCGTCGGGCGCATCCATTGGTCGGAGAGCGGCAGCGCAGGATCCGCTTCCACACTGGCGAGCCCATAGTAGTTGAGTCCCACCAGCACCGGCGCCGGGCCCCGGGAGGCGTTCGGCACATAGAGCATCAGTGTGATCTTGGGCGCCGCGGGGTCGGCGAAAAAGCGGATCTCCACGAGGGTACGGGTGGCCAGTCCTCCCACCGCGTCGCGCTTCGTCGCAACGACCGTCGCCTGAAGTTGCACCGGCAGCGCTGGCGTGCGGCCGTACGTGCTGGCCGCAAAGCTGGCGAGCAGTTCGCCCCGGCGCACGTTGCGCCAGAGGGAGGCGTCGGTCACGCGCCGGCCTTCCGCGGTGACCAGCAATTCCGGCAGCGTGTAGCTTCCGACCTTGCTCTCGTCCGTGTTGCGCTCGGACGGCTGCGCCGCCCGCGTGGCAGCGACTGCCAGCAGCATGAACCCATATACCACTCTGCGGAGATTTTTCATAATGGAGGAAGAAAAGGTCAGCGGAAAGGACGCCGAGAATCACGCAGCGACCCGGGTCGGAACAGGATATTCGCGGGTTGAAGACCGGAAGGTTTCAAAGGGCAGGAAACGGAATCGGGCGAAGTTCGATCGGGGGAGCGTTGAGCAGTGGGGTGGTCAGAGCAAGTCGGCAACGCCGCGAGCATTCATCCGCCACGATGTTGGCAGGGTATCCGCTCAACCCGTCGCTCACCACTTCCCGCCTGGACCCGGAATGGGGAGCGCGCGCTTCGATCCACGAGCGCTCCTCCGGATCGGCCGTGCCTGAGGTCGCGCCGGCCCCAGCGGCGGGTCCGCGGCGGGATACGGCTCCCCGGCAGGCGTCGGCCGCGGCTGGGCTGACCCGCGAGACTTTGTTATTGCACTCGAACCGGTATTGCCGGCCCCACCGGGAAAGGCGCCGGCATTTGGGCGCTAGCCACAGGCCAAAGGTTCTGGCACGGATGTCCCGAACGCTGAATTACACCGTCCCCTTCTTATGTACCCCAAAAAAATTGGATCCGCTGCCGGTGTGTTGATAGGAATATTTCTTGGTCTAAACCTGAGCGCGGCGGAAATCGCCGTGCCGAACTCGGATCCGGGTCTCCCCCTGATTTCTGAACCTGAGCAAACGGAACTTCCCGCTGTCTATAAAGCCCGGCGTGAGGCGTTGATGAGAGAGATGGGCGAGGGCGTGGCGGTCATCTTTTCCGAAAGCCAGGAGGACGGGGATGGGTCCCGGCCGGGTTCAGATTTCTTTTATTTGACGGGAGTCACGGACCCGGACGCGGTCCTGGTCCTTGCCCCCAAGGAGCGCGTGCATCGCGAGTATCTCCTGTTACGAAATCGCGATCCTGAGGCAGAGCGTTGGACCGGTGAGCGCGAGCCCATCAACGAAGCGCTGAAAAAGAAACATGGCTTTGAAAAAATCCAGCGCACCACGGTGCTGCACCCCCTGCTGCTCCGACTCGCGGTGAATTCACCGGTCCTGTGGCAGGTCAGCCTGCACAAGGTGACGGGGGAAAAGAAGCCCGCCGATCTGGAAGCGTATGGCCGCGTGACCAACCGGCTGGCCGGCGTGAGCGTGAAACCGCTGATCCCGCCCCTCCACCGGATGCGCTCGCGCCATTCGCCCGGCGAAATCGCCCTCATGCAGCGGGCAATCCGGATCACCGAGGCGGGATTTCGCGCGGCGGTCGGCCTGATTCGGCCCGGGGCGTTTGAGGGCGCGATCGAAGCAGGAGCGGAACGGGTGTGGAAAGCAGCGGGGGCCCGGCGTCCGGCCTATGCGTCCATCGTCGGGTGTGGCGGCAATTCGACGATCCTCCACTACCCGCACAGTCACAGCATCCTTCGGGACGGCGACTTGATTCTTATGGATATGGGCGCCGAATATGCGCACTACGCCGCCGACATCACGCGCACCTTTCCCGTGAATGGCCGTTTCACCGCGGAGCAGCGGAAAATATATCAACTGGTCCTCGACGCCCAAAAGACGGCTTTTGCGCTGGTCCGGCCCGGAGCCTACATGGAAGACTTGGACGCCGCCGCTCGAAAGGTGATTTCCGATGCCGGCTATGGTGACTATTTTATTCACGGGCTCGGCCACTTCGTGGGCTTGGATGTCCACGACGCCGGCCGCCTCAACGAGCCTTTGGCGCCCGGCATGGTGATCACCCTGGAGCCCGGAATCTATATCCCGGAAAAGCGCTTGGGCGTCCGGATCGAAGACGACGTGCTCGTGACTGAGACGGGCGCCCGGATCCTGAGCGATGGCCTGCCCCGGGAACCCGCTGAAATCGAAGCCTGGCTGGCACGGCGGTGAGCGGGGGAATAAAAAACGCAACGATCACGCCTGCTGGTCGGCCGGGCCCTTCCCAAAAACCAAGGCCTGACTTTATCCGCTCGGCTTGATCCCGAGGCCTAAAAAATGCGGCGCCGCCCAATCCAGAGCGTCGTGAACGCTCTAAGCTTTTAGTGATGGTTATGATTACGACCGTTGTGCGGCGTGCCTTCATAAGGGAAGGTCTTGTTATAGCCTACGTCATTGCGGCTGACGCCATCGATGCCATCGGCCACCCGAATAACCAAGGGCAACGCACGCAAGTCACTGATCAGGGCAGTTACCGCAATATCGATGACATCGTCCCCAAAGCGGCGGCCATTGGGCCATCCGCCCGGCACCATGCCGCCGTTGCCAAACGGATCTTGAATCTGACTCGGGAGTACATCGCCACCGAAGATGCTCAAACGGGAGAAGCCGGCATCATCAGGATTGGTCGGATGGCCGGCGCCACCACCGGCCAGGCGAACCGCCGGCGTCGAGAGATCCACCTTGATGAGGTCCGGGATGTAGATACCGGCAATGTCGGTGCGGTTGGTTTCAGGGGCGGGACCGCTGCCATTGAAGACAATGGCATTGATCAGCTTTGCCAGCTCAGGATTGAGGGCATACTTGGCAAATAACTCGGAGTCCTGCGAAGGGCT
>JBEENF010000192.1:0-7189 GCA_041192325.1 Verrucomicrobiota bacterium | reverse complement strand
TGGACGCGGATACGTTCGCCGGGGAAGGGCAGCGGGCGGTCCGCGCCGGCGTCCGGCCGCCCGTAGGCGAACAGACCGGCCATGGCGAGCGCCGCCGCCAGCACGCCGGATCCCACGGCCCCCTTGAAGCGAATCCAGCCGGCCAAGTGGCGTAGCGGGCGCAATCCGCCGCGCCACAGAAACAAGGCGACGCCCACCACGAAAAGGGGCTCCACCAACATCACCCAAACGGCGGCCCATTCCATGCCGCCAGTCCGCGCGTCGTAGCGAAAACACCACTGCTTGAACTCGCGCGCGAAACCGCCCCACCAGCCGGTGCTTTCCGGAGCGAAAACCACTGCCAGCAGGAAAAGCTCGTACACCACCGCGGCGCAGAAAAGAAAGACCGGCAGACCGGGTCCGGTGAAAAAGCCCCGCAGTCCCTTCGGTTCTTCCTCCGCAGCCATTCCGGCCATTCCCGGGGAAAGGAACGATCGAGCGGAGCCGGCGGGAGGCGGAGGCAAATTCATGTTTCAACGCACCGGCCACACGTCCGCGAGGGCCTTCCAGTTCGCGAAGTAGTAGACCGCGAAGCAGGCCAGGAACACCGCGGTCAGCGCCACCGTGCCTTTCATCGCCCAGTGATCCTCGGCGAGTGACCCGGCACGACTGCCCACCAGGGCGCGGGCCGTGCCCCAGTCGGCCATCGGGCGGCCGGCATTTTTTTCCCCAAAGAGAATCGTTCCGACGCACAGCACGGCGAAGAGCAGCAGCCCGACGACCGCGATGATCGCGCCCACGCCCATGACGCCGAGGAACAAATGGGTGGCGGGGCCATAGATGCCGGCGGACTCGATATCGTAATGCCGGCGGGGAACGCCGAGGGATCCGGCGAAGGACATCCCAAGGGAGACCAGTAAAATGCCGCCGCCGAAAAGCCACGGCTGCAGCCGCGCCGCGCCGCGCCAGATGAAGTCGCGGCGGAAAATCAGCGGGATCACATAGTACGTCAGCGCCATGAACGCCAGGCTGGTGCCGCCAACCACGGTGGCATGGAAATGGCCGGTGATGCGCAGCGTGTTGTGGGCGATGATATTGATCTGCTGCGTGCCGAGTGTAACGCCGGTGATGCCGCCGATAAACCCGAAGATCAGGAGCGACAGCACGAAGCCGGCGAAGGCTGGGTTCCGCCACGGGGCGGACATCACCCAGCCGAACAGGCCCTTGACATGACCCTTTTCCCGCATGGCGACCTCCACCGAGGCCGGGACCGTGAACCCGTGTATCATCGACGCGAGGACGGCGAGGTACATGGCGTAGGAGGTGTTCCAGATTTTCCACGCGGACCCCACGCCCGGGTCGACGAGCAAGTGATGCGCCGAGGCGAGGTTGATGAAAAGGACGTAGAGCACGAACGCCCCCCGGCAAACGGTCTCGTTGACGGGCTTGGCGCCGGTGGCGAGGTGGGCGATCAAGTACCAGATCGCCACCATGGCGCAAACGTTCACCTGTTGCGATTGGTGGCCGAGGCCCCACCAGATCATGCGGTACCACATGGGATCGGGCTGCGGCGTCCAGCCCATCGAGTAGGTGAACGTGGGGATCATCACGATTGCGCCATGCAACAGAGTGACCACGGCGATGATGGCCGCGGCGGTGGCGCCGAACGTGACGAGCGGCATCGATCCCTCGTAGGTCCGGTCCCGTTTCGCGACATAGAGCGTCGCAAAGAAGTTGAACACCCCCACCAGGGTGCCGACGGCGACCAGAATGATGCCCAGATAAAATGCGGGGTGCGCCAGCAGCGGCAGATAGCTGGTCAGCAGGACGTCGGCTTTGCCCTGGATGATGATGGCGTTTACCATCACGGCGCCACTCAGCATCATGGCGAACGACACCCACGCGATCTTGCGGGAGAAGAGCTGCGCCTTGAGCGGCGTGGTGCAGGTGAAGTAGAGCACCGCCACTTCAAAGAAGAGTATCCAGAAAATGAGCATGTTAAGCCCATGAAAGGTGAGGATGCGGTAGAACCAGTCCACCGGCAGCAGGTGAACCGCCTGCCAGCGCGTGAGCGCGAGAAGGATGGCGGCGATGCCGCCGAGGAGGAGAAACACCACGGCGCAGACGGCGTTGAGCTTGATGAATTTCTCCGCGGTGAGGCAAACGGTCAGGCCGGTGGTGTCACAGCGGCGCGAGCCAGCGGGCAGCGCCGGACGTACCGGGGCGGCGGGAACGGGAGAGGTGGCAGTGGACATGGGGGGAGTGCTCCGGTGAAGGGTTATTCGACGAGAATTTTGCCGATCATCTTGTCATGGCCGATGCCGCAGAATTCGTTGCAGACGATGGTGAACTCACCCTTGGAAGTGGGCGTGAGCGTCAGCACGTGATCGTAGCCGGGGAGGACCTGAAAATTCATGTTCAGCGGCTGGAGGGAAAAACCGTGCTGCAGATCCAGCGCGGAAAGATGAAGCCGGTACGTTTCGCCCTGGCGGAGTTTAAGGATGGGGTACCAGGACCACATGCGGCCGATCAGGTAGGCATCGCCCCCGGGCGCGGGTTCGGCGATGGGGATGCCGCCGCGCTCGCCGACTTTGTTGGCGGCGGCAAATTTCTCGGTGCGCTCCAGGAAGGCGACGGGTTTGACGGCATAGGCTTCCCCCCGGCTGTTCTGTTTGCCGCGAAAATGCCAGAAGGGCATCATCACGCTCATCACGAAGCACCAGAGCAGCGCGAGGCCGATCCAGAGTTTGTCGGCGCCCGCGGGCGCTTTGTACCAGTCACGATCAGGGAGGGCGAGGCTCATGGGATGGGGTCTCCTCAGGGTAGGGTGGCGGGTTGGATCGTTCCGAGTTCCACCCACCCCCAGAGGGTGTAGGAGACCAGGGGAATCACGACGCCCAGCGCAAGCAGGAGCCAGGTGTTATCCATCAGGCGTTTGAGGAACGGTTCTTGAGTTTCGTTTTTCATGGGTTTGTGGGCTGGACGGAGGTTGCGGAACGCGCTGCAGGAGCCGGCCACCAGCCGCGCATTTCCCGCAGGAGGAGAAAGAGAAACCAGAGGCCGCCGGCCACCGCCACCAGGCCGCCGAGGCCCATGACGATCAGTCCGCCGATCTCGCCGGCGCTGCGGGCGTGTTGCTCGGCCGCGTACGTTTTTCGGCCCAAGCCATAAGCGCCGCCGATTGCGAACCCCAGGGCGAACACGGTCTGGCCGAGCCCGAAGAGCTGGAGTTGCCGGCGGGCGGCGCGCCAGACTCCCTCGCCCAGCCCCGGCCGCGCCTGGCCGCCGCAGATGAGATCGCCGACGAAATACGCCGCGGTCATGAAGGCGACCGTGACGGCGCCCAGCGACGCGTGATAGTGGGCGGGGACAAGTGTAGTGGAACTACGGATGCAAGCGCCAAGGGCGATGCCGAGCAGCGCGAGGGCGCCGCTCGCCACCAAGCCGGTGAACGCCACGCGCCCGCGCAGGGATTGCCGCTCCGCCACAAACCGATGGGTTCGCAGATGCCGGCCGGCAATGACCAGAACGGCGAGGATGGCGGGGAAGATCGCCCAAC
The DNA here is from genome assembly GCA_041192325.1 of Verrucomicrobiota bacterium. Taxonomy (GTDB): domain Bacteria; phylum Verrucomicrobiota; class Verrucomicrobiia; order Opitutales; family Opitutaceae; genus ER46. The sequence continues at coordinate 3,651 of JBEENF010000192.1, read as the reverse complement.
GCATGAGTTGCGTCGCTCCGGTGTGGTAGAGTGGATCCAGAGTGCCGCGAAAGGTGAGCAGGGGCATCGCGGTCTGCGGCAGCACCAGCAGCCCGAAAATCAGCAGGGCCTGCCGCGGCCGGAGAACCGGCGAACCGGTGGCCCGTTCCAGCAGCCACAGCCACACCGCCAGCATCGCACAGGCGTTCGCGCATTGCAGGACGTGGCCGGGTCCCCACGCCAGGAACTCCGCGCGGGTGTAGACGTCGAGTCCATCGGGGAGACCCGCGCGGGCGGCGACCCATGTCGTCGCGGCGATCACTCCGGCCACCGCGGCCGCCTTGAGTCCGATCAGCGCGTCGGCGGGCAGCGTGGTCTTCGCCCGGGAGTGGGGGGCGGCCAGCGCCGACACAAAATAAATCAACGTGCCGACGAAGAAGGCGGCGAGACCGGCGCTGAAAAGCGGGTGGTCGATTACCGGCACATAGTTGGCCAGCACGGGCTGCGCACCGCGCATCAACGCGCCGGCGAGCATCGCAATCACGCCTCCCACCGCGAGCAGATACGCGGCCGCCGGCGCGGATCGGGGTTGGGCCCGTGTGCCGAGGGCCAGCAAACCGGCCATGAACGCGTAAAACCAAACCACGAGCGCCAGGTCGACATGCACGACGAGGCAGCGCTTGAAGAACAAAGGGTCGGCAATAATCCGGGACAACACCGGCAGCCGTCCGACCACAACGGCGAGCGAGAGGAGCCCCGCAATCACCAGGCTGCCCACGGCGAGAGCGCACCAGCGTTTGGTGTCACCGCTGACGGCAACCGTTGCCGCCGTGAACGGCGCGGCGCGGTCCACGCCCGGCGCGATGGCGGAATGGAGGGGTGCGGCAAGGGTGGAAGCGGAGGACATGGCGGACACGCAAACTTATGCGATTTCCGCAGTGAACTCCTTGATCTTGGTCAAAGACCGGTGCGGAAGTTTTGGTTAACGTGTGCGCATGGACCTGCCCCTTGCTCCCGCCGCCCCTCCCACCGATTTCGTGATCGGGCGGTCGGGTTGGGCGGGCAGGGCTGCCGCCGTGGTGGCCCTGACCAAGCCGCGGCTCGCCTGCATGTCGGTGCTCACGACGATGACCGCGTATACGACCGCGCGGTGGACGGCGGGCCCGGCCGTGGCCGTCTTTGCTGGCACCGCCCTGGCGGCGGCGGGTGCGTTGTCACTCAACCAATGGTGGGAGCGGCGGACGGATGCGATGATGCCGCGAACCTCACAGCGGCCACTGCCGCTGGCCAGTATTTCCCCGTCCGCCGCGCTGGCGTGGAGCCTGGGTTTTTCAGTCGCGGGCGTCGTGCTGCTGGCGGCGTGCGTGAATGCCGCGGCGGCGCTGGTGGCGGCCGCGACGATCCTGCTCTACGGGGTCGTTTACACCCCGTTGAAACGCCGCACCCGTTGGGCGACCGAAATCGGATCCATCTCGGGCGCTTTGCCGGCCCTGTTGGGCAACGCCGCCGCGGGCAGCCTGGGGGCCCGGCCCGGGCTTTTGCTCGGCGCGGTTCTACTGCTTTGGCAAATGCCGCACTTTTTTGCGATCGGCTGGCGTTACCGCGAAGAGTACCGCGCCGCGGGATTTCCCCTGCTGCCGGTTCTCGATGCCACAGGTCGTCGCACGGCGGTTTGGTCGTTCATTTACACGGTTGCGCTGATCGGAGTCTCGCTGGCGCCGTGGGCTCTGGGGTGGTTCAGCGCCTGGTACGGCGCGCCGGCCCTCGTGGCGAATGGCTGGTTGCTCCGTTGCGCGTGGCAATTCTGTGCGGCGGAAGGCCGGGATCGCGCCGCACGCGCCCTGTTTCTGGCCTCGATCTTCCATCTACCCGTGCTGATAGCAGGTCTCTTGTTGGACGCGTATGTGAGGGGATAAGTCCAGGGGATGGCATCTCTGCTCCGCAGTTCAGCCCACCGAAACGCGGATCCGCGCAATCCCTGCGCACGCCCTCAACCCCAAATGCGCAAAGAATGCGCAACTCGGCCCTGAATTCGGCTATTATGGCCCGGTGCGGACGTCTGGCACAGACACTGCATAGTCGGTTTATGGACTCACTCCTTGCGCCCGATTCTCGATCCCTTCCGGCGGTATCTTTCCGCCATTTCCGTTCGATTGTCATGTTGGTTGCCGGCTGCGCGGCGTCGTCCGCCTTGTTGGCTCAAGCAGACGCCCCCGAGGGCGGCGGACGCATGCGGCGGGGGCAGAATGGCGACGGCGGCGGAGGGCGGGGCAATTTCAACCCGGAGGAAATGCAGCAGCGCATGCTGACGGTTTACCGTGAGCAAATGGGGATCACGGACGACGGGGAGTGGAAACTGATTTTGGAGCGGATTACGGCGGTCACCGAGTTGCAGCGCAGCAGCATGGGCGGCGGCTTCGGCGGCTTTGCCGGAATGCGGGGCGGGCCAGGCGGTGGCGGCAACCGTGGTGGGCGCGGCGGCGCGGCGAATCCTGAACAGGATGCCCTCCGGCAGGCGATCGTCGACAAGTTGCCTGATGCGGAGGTCCAGTCGCGCTTGGCGCGCCTCCGCGAAACGCGCAAGGCGAACGAAGAAAAGCTGCGCAAGGCGCAGGAGGAACTCCGCGCGGTGTTAAGCATACGGCAGGAAGCCGTCGCGGTCATGGTCAGGCTCCTTCCCTGAACGTGCCGACTGAATTTTCCTCTGCCCCGACCGGTGCTGGCGTTCTGCCCGAGTTGCTCGGGCGGATGATCGGGGCGCGTCAACTCACGACCACCGATGCGCGTTCGTATCTGGGGCAGCAGGCCGGCCCCGAGTCGCTGACCGAGGAAAACGTCCTGCGCTGGCTGGCGCGGGAATACGGGGTCGGCTTCGCCACGCTGGATGAACTGGAGCCGGACAAGCAGGTGCTCTCGTTGTTTCCCGCGCGTCTGCTGTTGCGGGACGAGTTGCTGCCGCTGCGGCGGGTGGATCAGGAAATCGAGATCGCGACCAGCCGGCTGTTTGCGACCCAGGGGCTCGATGGGCTGAAGGCGTTGACCGGACTGCGCCTGCGGCCGGTGCTCGCGACCACGGACGTCATCAGCCGGGAAATGAAGAAACGCCTCGGCGTGGGCGCCGACACCATCGACACGCTGGACGACGAGGCGGGTTTGCAGGTGGTTGATGAGAACGGGAGCACCGACAACAATCTCGATGAAGCCGCGGAGGACGCGTCGATCATCCGTTTCGTGAATCAAGTGTTGAAGGATGCGATCGAGTTGCGGGCCTCGGACGTCCATCTTGAGCCGTTCGAAGACGAGCTCCGCATCCGTTACCGGATCGATGGCGTGCTGCAGGAAGTGCCCGTGCCGGCGCAGATCAAGCGCTTCCAACCGGCGATCGTGGCGCGCGTGAAAATTCTCAGCCATCTCAACATCGCGGAAAAGCGCCTGCCGCAGGACGGTCGCATCAAGGTTCGGATCGAGGACGCGGAGGTCGACATCCGCGTATCCATTATTCCCATGCTCCACGGCGAAGCCGTGGTCATGCGTTTGCTGCGGCAAAATTCCAAGCTCCGCGGCGCGCGCGATCTGGGGATGGGCGAGCGCGAGCTCGGCTGCCTGCAGCGCGTGCTCCAGCTGCCGCACGGCATCGTGCTCGTCACCGGGCCGACCGGCTCGGGCAAGACG
>JBEENF010000191.1:0-7210 GCA_041192325.1 Verrucomicrobiota bacterium | reverse complement strand
ACGGCGCCGACGCCGTCGCGGGCGTGGTGAACTACGTCATGCACCGCCGCTTTCGCGGCACGGAACTGTCGTTGCGCTACGGTGTGACGGACTACGGTGATGGCACCGAGTCTCGCGCCACGCTCACCCATGGCCTCGACTTCGCGCAGGGGAAAGGCCGCCTCGTCTTCACCGCCGACTGGTATGACCGCGAGGGCACCTTCCTGCTCGACCGACCCTTTTCGGCCGACGGAGATCAAGTCTCCCGTGCGCCTGCGCCGTGGAATGTTTACACCGACACGTCGTTCAACAAGCGCACGACCACGAGCGCCTATGGCCAGTTCAACGCCGTCGCCGTTTCTGGTCGCGACCAATACGGAGCGTTCATCGTGACTAACCAGCGGCCTGCCGGCCTGCCGACTTCGTTCTTCACCACGACCGGCGGCTTCTTCCTGCGCCCCACCACGGCCAGCGGTCAGTCCGGCCTCGCTACTGCCGCCCCCGCGCGAGCCGACAGCGGGCCGGGCAAGGACTACTACTGGAACCTCAACGACGCCCGCTCGCTGCAACCGCAATCGAAGCGCGGCAACATCTTCCTCGGCGGCGAATACGACCTGAATGCACGCATCACCGCCTTCGCTGATTTCAACTTCTACCACTCCCGCTCCCTCGTGCTCCGTGATCCTGACGTCTACCAGAGTAGCGTGAACGGTCCGCTCCTGATTCCCGCGAACAACCCTTACAATCCCTTTGGCGACCGCTTCTGGTCGCCCACCGGCGCGCCGAATGCGGACGGCACGCCGCGCCTCACCGGCACGCCGACGGCCGTCAACGTCGTGAACCACCGCTTCTGGGATTTCGGTTCGCGTAATGACACCGTCACCAACTACGCCTACCGTGTGCTGCTCGGCGCGCGCGGCAAACTCGCCAATACCTGGACGTGGGAGAGCGCCGTCATGCAGGCCGAGGGTCGCGCCAACGAACGCGAGCCCATCCAGCGCACGAGCTTCACCCAGGCCGCGGCGCTCTTGACCGACCCAACCCGCGCCCTCAACGCCTTCGGCCGCAGCTACGCCGTGCAGGGCGGCGCGCTCGTGGACACCGGCCCGTTCCGCCACTCCGCCGCCGTGAAACAGTCCACCTACGGCGTGTTCGAGCGCGACGGTATGACGCGTTTACGCAGCATCGACTTCAGCGCCAACGGCGAGGTGCTTTCACTGTGGGGCGGAAACAAGGTCAGCCTCGCGCTCGGGGGTGAGTTTCGGCGCGAAGATTTCTCCGACGTGCGCGCACCCTTTTCCGGGCTGAATCCGGCCGGCTCCGGCCTCGACCCCACGCGCTCCGACGTCGTCAGCGCGTCCTCGGTGCCAGACACCTTTGCCCATCGCGACGCCGTCTCCGCCTACGCCGAGGCGCTCGTGCCTCTCGTCGGGCGGAAGTTCAAGCTGCCACTGGTGCAGTCGTTCGAATTGAGCGCCGCGGCGCGCACCGAGCACTACAGCGACTTCGGCAACACCGTGAGCCCGAAGTTCGGACTCACTTGGAAACCCGCCGAATGGATCATGGTCCGCGCTTCCCACAGCCAGGGTTTCCGGCCGCCGTCACTGCCCGCACTCTATCGCGGCAGCTTCATTGCGACGGTGCTGAACAGCCAGGACACTTATCGGTCCACCGTGACGCAGCTGCTGACCGACCAAAGCCTCAATCGTATCAACAGGACCGCCGGCAACGTGGATTTGCAGCCCGAGAAGTCCAAGGGCATCTCCACTGGTCTCGTGATCGACGTGCCCGGGGTTCGCGGGCTCTCGCTGACCGTCGATTATTACGAGATTCGGCACAAAGACATCCTGGGCTCCAGCGGCACGATCAATGACGACCGCGATGCGCTGATCGCGGCGACGCAAGCTGCGCTCGCCGCGGGCCAGAGCATCAATGCGATCGACCTTGGATCTGGCACCTCGCGCTACCAGGGCGACGGCTCGGTGGTGCGCCTGCCCGTGACGCAGGAGGACCGCAACTTCTTCACGGCTTACAACGCCACCCGTGCCCCGAGCGCCCAGCGCGCGGTCATCGGCGCGATCGACTACCTGCGCACGACCTACTTCAACAAATCGGAGCAGTTCGTGAACGGCTTCGATTTTGGGCTCACCTACCGCCTTCGGCCGCGGGCGCTCGGCAATTTCACGCTTGAGAGCAATTGGACAAAGCTGAACGCGTTCTATATCTATACCACGCGCTCGGCGCCGCGCACCGAGTTGCTGGAGAGCAATCTCGCCGCCACGTCCGGCGCTTCCCCCAAGTGGCGCGGCAACACCCAGCTGAACTGGCGCCGCAAGGCGTGGGGCGCGGGGCTGGGAATGTTCTACACCGGGAGCTTCACGCTGTCCGGTGTCACCACGAGCCAGGCTACCTATGAGGCACTCGGTCGTCCCTCCTACATCAAGCCGGTCTTCACCAACGGCGCCCGGGTTTACCGAATGGTCGGTCGTGATCTGGCCACCTACAACGCCTTTGTCTCCTACCGCTTCGATCGCACCGATCGGTCGCACTGGCTGCGTGACACCAGCTTCCGCATGGGCGTGAACAATCTCTTCAACGCCGAGCCACCGCTTTCCGACGACAACAACACCTACGAGTCCGCGCTCTACAACACCATCGCCAAGGGCCGGATCTATTCCGTGACAATCACGCGTAAATTCTGACGGCGGATTCGTCTCGATGTGGATTTGGAATACCGATCAATCCACGGCTCCTGATGTTTCCGGCCACGATCATGTCATCCCTGGCTTTTCTGCTCCCGGTCGGCCCCCCGCCCCATACCGTGATCTTCGGCAGCAGTCGCATCCGCATCGGCGAAATGGTGCGGGGCGGGGCCTGGGTGAAGCTGGTCCTGATCACGCTCGCCTTCGGTCTGCTCCGACGCCGATCATCTTCGGTCTCGACACCGCCCAATTACCCGACTGGTCCGCGGCCCATTTTTCCCATGACTACTGCATTCGTTCGCCCCTTCCTCTGGCTCCTTCTCTCCGTCGCGGCGCAAGCGCATTTTGTCCACGCGCAAGCCTCATCCCAGGAATTGCAGCAGGCACAGACCAGCCGCCGAGTTCCGAGCGTAGTCTTCATCGGTAACAGCTTCACGTATGGCGCCGGCTCGCCCGTGCGTTTCTTCCGCCCCGGCGCCGTGACCGATCTCAACGGCGAGGGTGTCGGCGGCGTGCCGGCGCTTTTCAAATGTTTCGTGGCGCAGGCCGGACGCGATTTCGAGGTCAGCCTTGAGACCGCGGGCGGCAAGGGCCTCGACTACCACGTTGAAAAGAAATCAGCCGTTCTCGCCCGCGCCTGGGACTACGCCGTCGCGCTGAGCTTCAGCACGCTCAACAAGGATCAGCCCGGCAATCCGGAGTTGCTCGTGCGCTCGGCACGGCAACTCGCCGAACTCCTGCGCAGCAAAAACCCCAACGTCGATATCCGTCTGATCGCCACATGGTCGCGGGCGGATCAAACCTACCCGAAGGCCGGCCACTGGCACGGCAAGCCCATCGAGCAAATGGCCCTCGATGTACGCGCCGCCTACGACCTCGCGGTGCAAACCTCGCCTGCGATCCGAGGGGTGATTCCCGTCGGTCAGGCATGGAATCGCGCGATGCAAAGCGGCATCGCTGACCCGAATCCGTACGACGGCATCGAGTTCGGCAAAGTGAGCCTTTGGACGCACGACCATTACCACGGGAGCACTTTTGGCTACTATCTGGAGGCGCTCATGATTTTCGGCGATCTGACCGGACTCGACCCGCGGTCACTCGGCAAGGACGAGCGGGCCGCCTTCGAACTTGGAATGTCCGCCGCGCAGACCGTCGCGTTGCAGCAGGTCGCGCATGACGAACTGATGGTAACCAAAGGCCGCCCGCCCCTGGCGAAATTCACGAGGTTGTCCGTCGACCAATGAGTGGGATTGGCCCCGCTCTCCCGGGTGCAGTCGAACCGCACCAGGCGCGGGTTGCCAATCGCAACGCCCGGCCGAAACCCGTCAGGACCCGGCCGAACGGCCGCAGCTTATCTCGCGTGGCTGCTGCGCCGCCGCGTGCGGACACCGCCGGCGTGATCTAGTCCGCGAGACGTGAAACGCCACTTTACCCGCCGCGCCGATGACTCACGTTGGCCGCATGTGCCCGCTCAACTCCCCGAGATCGCGTCGGCGCTGATCAGCCCTCGGGACCGGGATCTCAGGCGGAAAGGGCCACGCGTTTCACATGCGCGCCGAGCAGTTCACGTGTTACTTCGTCCGGGAAAAGTTCCGGCGGCTGATCGATCGGCAGGCGATCCTCGCCGCCATCGTTGAGTCGCACGCCGGCGCCGGCATCGGCAGCCCCCTGGCCAATGGCCTGGCAGTACCGCAGCCACCACGCCTGCTCCTCGGGGGTGGTGTCGTGCAGGAGGGTGAACAGATTTTCGCAGGCGAAGGCGAGAAACGCGTCGCGATCGAGGAGGCGGGAGTGGGACTGCAGGAACGCGTCCGCGCAAAAACGGTGCTCGTCGATTTCGATGACCAATTTGCCGTCGCGGCGAAAAGCCCGGAGAGGGCCGGGAGGCAGGCACGGGTTCATGGCCGCAGCGAAACCGCCCGCGCCAAAATGGCAAGTGTGCAATTGAACACTAAGCCGCAAAAAAGCTCAACCCTGCCGCTCGCGGACTACGCGGCAACGTCCCGGGCGGCGCTAAAAAAAAGTCGGCCAGAACCAGCACCCGGGCAGGGCGGTCTTCTCCGACCAGCCGTAGCGACGAGTGAGGGCGAGTCGATGCCTGCCACTTCATGCTCCCACTCGTTCGGACGGATGTCTCTTTCTGCGCTCCCGGGTGGGTCCGTCCGGGGAGGCACCGCGACTCGCTCATGCCCATCGCGACGTAAATCCTGCCCGGGTTAATATCCATTATCCCAATACGAATAACAATTCTTGTCAAACCCCGTCGCGCCGCCATTCACTGCCAAAATAGCCTGACGCTTTCAGGCCGCTCTCGCCCAACCCACTAACCTGATCATCGCATGAACACGTTACTGTCCGCTCCCACGCCCCGGCTCCTGCGGGGTTTTTCCCGCCATTTGCTGCTGGCCGCCGCCATGGTCCTCGCGGCCTGGTCCGCGCCTTCGGCCAGGGCCCTCGAGGTTCTCACCGGCGTCGTGACCAACGCTGCGACCGGGCGCACGCTGGAAGGCGCTCGCGTGACGATAGCCGGCAGCAATCGCGAAGCCGAAACCGACAAGGAAGGCGTTTACCGCTTCGAAGGGGTCCCCGCCGGAGCAGTCACGTTGTCCGCTTCCTACACCGGCCTGAACGCCGCGCAGTTTCCGGTGATGGTCGAGGCTGGCGTTACGCGCCGCAACATCGAGCTGACCTCGGATATCTACACGATGAACAAATTCGTGGTGGCCAGCGAGCGCGAGGGCAACGCCCAGGCCATCACCCTGCAGCGGTTGTCCGGCGGGGTGAAGAGCATCGTCTCCGCCGATGCCTTCGGCGGTCTGGCGGGGAACCCGGCCGACCTGGCCATGCGCCTGCCGGGCGTGGAAGGCGAGTCGGTCGGGGGCGATTACCGCTACCTCCGCATCCGCGGCTTGAGCCAGAATTTGAGCACCATCACCCAGGACGGCAACCGGGTGGCCGACGCCGGCTCCGCTGGTTCCACGCGTGAATTCCAGTTCCAGACGGTCGGGGCCGACTCGATCGAGCGCATGGAGGTGGTCAAGTCGCCCACGCCCGACATGGACGGCGACTCGATTGGCGGCGCGGTCAATCTCGTTTCGAAAAGCGCGTTCGACAGTTCCCCCGAGCGTCGCATCCGCGCCTCGATCGGCGCGATCTGGCGGGTCGCCGATGACCGCGACAAGGCGCGTCCGAACTATTCTTTGTCTTATTCGGAAGTCTTCGGGGGGAAACTCGGCGTCGCCATCAACCTGGCCTACCGCCCGCACGGCTCGATCATCGACACCGGCAGCCAGGGTCATGAGCAGAAGCCGCTGACGGACCAGACCGGCCCCGCCTATACCTACCAAGTGCAGTTTGTGGACTTCCGCAATGTCCGCACCCGTTCCGGGGCCGGGGTGAAGTTGGATTACAAGATCAACGACCAGGTCCGACTGTTCGCCAACTGGCAGTACAATCTGCACGTGGAGCACCAGAACGACACCACCGGCACCGTCTCGACCGGCCAGCTTGTCGCGACGCGGGACGCGGCGGGCAATTTTACCAACGCTGGCGGAATCCTGCCGGGCTACACCGAAACGGTGACGGACGTGCGCGCTGTCGCGACCAGCCAGATCCGCATCAGTGGCGGGAACGCCTACAAGGACGGACGCACCAACACGCTCACCGTCGGGGCGGTGCACCGGTACAAAGGGCTGAACCTCGACTACGATGCCTATACCTCGAAGTCCAAGGCCAACTACGCCGGCAACAACGTGCTCGGGTACACGCTCAAGAACATCGGCTTCCGGATCGACAAGTCGAATCCCGAGTGGCCCACCGTGGTGCAGACCGCCGGGCCCGACTGGCTAAACCTCAACAATTACACCGACAACGACTACACCACCACGCGCATGGCGGGCTGGGATGAATACATCGGCGCCCAAGTCAACCTGAAGAAAGATTTCAAAACCGTGGCGCCCGCTTACATCAAGACGGGATTCCGGTTGCGCAACCAAGCGCGCGAGCTGCGCAACACCACGATGCGTTTCATCCACGTTGGGGCCGACGGCGTGATGGGCCCGAATCCGGCCACCGGGATCAACGATGACAACCTCACGCAGTTCGGCCTCTTCAACCGCCCGTTTCCCGACACCAACCTGAAGCGCTATCCGAATCTTCCGTTCCCGATGAAACAGGCGGCCGGGACGCCCTTTAATATTCTGACGAAGAACCCGTCGCAACTGGTGGAAAACACGATCACCTCGAACATGCAGAATGAGCTGACGGGCAACCAGAGCTTCGAGGAAAAAATCAACGCCTACTTCCTGATGGGCAATGTGGACCTCGGCAAAATTTCGGTGCTGGGTGGAGTGCGGGTGGAAACCACCGGGACCGAGGGCACGGGCGCACTCCAGCTCGTGACCCCGGAAGAAAAGGCGCGGCGGGCGGCGTGGGTTGGGCCGGTCACAGACGCGGAGATCCGGCGGCGCACCCAGGAGGAATACGGCCGGCGGCAGACCCGCACGGGCGACTACCGCACCGTTTTCCCG
>JBEENF010000190.1:0-7220 GCA_041192325.1 Verrucomicrobiota bacterium | reverse complement strand
CCGTGCAGGTGCCGTATATTTTCGCGCGCTTCGCCGCCAATTCCAGCGCGCTCACTGTCAGCCACGGGCCGGGTAGCCGCAGGCCATCCCAGGTGACGGCGGCGGGAAAATCGGCGATGATCCGTGGTTCACCCGTTTTCGTCATGGTCCCCTTCTCGATTTCGGTGAGATACGCCGGCAGCAGCGCCAGGCCGTGCGTGTCATGGCCCAGCAAATCGCCCTCGACCAGGATTTCGGCCACGGTCCGCGCCTTATCGGCCTCGACTCCGCTGCGTTGCAGCAGGGCGGTCGCAAACTGACGGAGCGCAAGGGGAGTATGACGGACGGACATGCCGGGAGCCTACAAACGAGTCCGCTGGCCGCTAGCGTAAACTCCATCGGCGGCCGGTCCCCGGCGCGCGTCGTCCGGTGACCCCGCCGGGCGCGGCTGAAACAGGCGTCGCCGCGCGGACGAATTCCTGCATGGTTAACCGATTACCGATGTTGAATGCCCACGATGACCTTCCTGCCTGCACCGCTTGCGGCAAGTGCTGCCACCTGTTGGTGGAACTCGACGCGCAGGTGGACGACGTTCCGGAAGAGCTGGTGGTCGAGCACAGCGGCGTTCGCTGCATGGATCAGCAGGGCGACGGCGCTTGCGTGGCGCTCGATCCTGTCACCCAGCTCTGCACGATTTACGAGCGGCGCCCCCAGGTGTGCCGCGACTTCAAACGCGGCGAGTCGCTGTGCCGGCGCGCCGTGTTTGGCCGCCGGGGTTCGCTCGCGCCCGCCGGAGTCGAACCGGGTTCTCCCCTCGCCTGACCCCAACCCCGCTCAACGATTCCTTCGCCGTCCGCGGCATTCCATCCTCTTTCGTTCATGAAAATCAAATCCGCCGTCTTCGAAGTCAGCGCGCCCGACCTCCGCTCCTGCCCCAAATGGGCGCTCCCCGAGTTCGCGCTGATTGGCCGTTCCAATGTCGGCAAGTCATCGCTGCTCAACCTGCTGACCGAACGCCGGGACCTGGCAAAGGTTTCGGACGCACCGGGCAAAACGAAGCTCATTAATTTTTTCATCATCAACGGGGCGTGGAGCCTCGTGGATCTGCCCGGCTACGGCTACGCCGAGGTCGGCAAACAACGCCGCTTGGAGTTCAACGAAGCCGTCGCCGATTTTCTCTCCGGCCGCCGCAATCTTCGCTGCGTTTTCGTGCTGATCGATTCGCGTCTGCCCCCGCAACCCATCGACATTGAATTTCTGCGCTGGCTCGAGGAATGCGAAACGCCTTACGCGCTCATCTTCACCAAGACCGACAAACAGTCCGCCACCCAAGGCGCCGCCAATATCGCCGTTTTCATGAAAGCGGTGGCCGAATGGCGGGCCGAACCGCCCGACGTGCTCACCAGCTCGTCGAAAACGGGTGTCGGCCGCTCCGACGTCCTCAACTATATCGCAGCGGTGCTCGCCCAGCACAATCGGACCGCCGGCTGAGTCGGCGAGGATTTCGCCGGCACGACGGTCGTCCCGCGCTTTAATCCGCGCGTCCCTTATCGCCCCGCCGGTCCCCTCTTGCCGGGGGAGCTTTCGCGCGTGGCGGCGAGTCCGTCAGCCCGGCGTTTTCTTCTTCTTCTTTGCTTTGCCGGGCAGATTCGCCGGAGCACCCGCCGCGGGCACGACCGGGAGCTGCGCGGCCATTTCCTCCTGAATGCGCCGGAGCTCCGGTTGGCCCGCGAGGTTCGTCCATTCGTGCGGGTCGTTGGTTGAATCGTAGAGTTCCTCGCTGCCATCCGCATAACGAATGTAGTGCCACCGCGCTCCGGTGAGGGAATAATTACCGCGATCAAAACACGTGAGAATATTTCGGGCCGTCACCGTGGCCGGATTGCGCAGCAAGGGCGCAAGCGACTGGCCGGCCAGGCCCGCGGGGGCGGTGATGCCCGACAAATCCATGAGTGTGGGATACAGATCGATCAACCCGACGGGCTGCGCGCACGCGACGCCGCGCGCGAGCGTTGCGGAACCAGCCCGCGCGGGCGCGATGATCAAGGGAACCCGGGTGGCGCGCTGCCAGCCCGTCCACTTGCCCCAGTGTTCCTTCTCGCCCAAATGCCACCCGTGATCGCCCCACAAAACGATCACCGTGTTGGCCCCCGCGGGACTGGCATCGAGCGCATCAAGCAGCTTTCCCACTTGAGCATCGATGAAGGAAACGCAGGCCAGATACGCTTTCACCGCCGGCTTCCACTGGCCATATTTCAACACGGTGGCATGCGACCCCGCGGTCACCGGATCGCGCGCCCAGCCGCGGCCCGCCGCGCTGAGATCGGCCAAATCATCGGCCTTCACCTCGGGTAGCTGGAGATCGATGCCGTCGTAGAGATCGAAATATTTTTTTGGCGCGAACAGCGGAATGTGCGGACGGTAAAAGCCGATGGCCATGAACCATGGCTGCGACGACGACGATTTGCGCAAGTGGCCGGCCGCCCATTCCGCGATCTGGCCGTCGCCCATATCCGCGTCGTCCACGTCCAACGGGCCCCAATCGAAAGACTCGCCGCCGGGGGAGTCGGCGGCCCGATCGCTCGGCATCCGGTTGAGCGGCAGCGTGACCTGCTTTCCCTTGAGCAGAGTAACATGGCGGGGATTGTCCGTCTTTTTCGAGGGCAGCTCTGCCACCGTGTAGTCCACCGCGCGCGGCGCAAACGGACTCCAGCGCTGCTCCGGGTAAAGCTCTTCGTCGAACATCCCCGGGGTCTTCTGATGCAACAATTTCCCGGCGCCGTAAGTGCGATAGCCGGCTTGCTTGAACTGGGCCGGGATCAAAGGCAGATCGGGCCGCTCGCTGCGGATGCTTTTTTCGTCATTCGCCAGCACGCCGGTTTGGTAAGGCTGATGACCGCTGAACACCGCGGCGCGCGAAGGATTGCACAGCGGAGCAGCGCAATGGGCATTGGTGAAAGCGACGCCCCGCTGCGCCAGCCGGTCGATGTTCGGCGTCTTCACCTGCGGATGACCGCGAAAGGGCCCCACCCAATCGTTCAGGTCATCGACCGCGATAAAGAGCACATTAGGCTTCTGCCCGGTTGCGCCCGCCCCAAAAGCGAAGGACGCAACGGCACAGAAAAGCGGAAAAAATTTCCAAGGAAGACGACTCGGGAGCATGAGCGGGGGGAATAAGGGGTGGGTGGTGCCAGCGGCCGCGACCTGCCTGAAGCGCGCCGTTCCGGCGGCGCGCACCGTGGCGCGAAGACTCCGGTCGCACAAGCCCGACCTTTGCCTTTGCGCCCATCTCATCCCCGGCCGGCGCCCCCGACGTGACATTTTTCTCAATCCGGCATTCCTTGCTCGATGCTCCAAGCCGCCACTTGGTCTCTGACGCTCGCGCTGATGCTCACCGGGGTCGTTGGGGTCGTCCTACCCTTGCTGCCGGGCACGACCCTCATCCTCGGCGCCGCCTTGATTCACAAACTGCTGCTGCCGGACGACCTGTCGTGGCTGGCCTTTGGCTTTATCGCGCTGTTCTGGGTGCTCTCGATCCTGGCTGATTTCGGCGGCGTGCTCCTGGGCACGCGGTGGTTCGGCGGGAGTAAATGGGGCATGGCTGGCGCCAGCGGCGGCGCGCTGGTCGGGATGTTGATCTCGCTGCCCGCGCTGCTGGTGGGCTCCATCTTGGGAGCCGTGCTTGCGGAAAAACTCTTCGCCGCGAAAACCAATCGCCGCGCGATCAAAGCGGCGTTCGGGGCCGCGACGGGGTTCGTTATCTCCACCGTGGCCCGTCTCGCGTGCGCGGCGATCATGATCGGCCTTTTTCTCATCGCGGCGCTGAGCGATGGACTGTCGGCGCTTCATCCCGGCCGCTAACCGGCGGTCTTTCCTGCCCTCAGCCTCGAACCATGCTGGGTGAAGCCAATGAACGCTGAAAGTGTCGGCGTGACTTGTCCTGGCCGCCGCGCAGCCTTTTTTGAATTCGCCTCCCTTGCGGCGCGTTCCGGTTTTATCCGCCCACCCTGCTCTCACCCATGATCCTGATTTATCCCCGCGCCGACCATTTGGTGGCGGTCACCGCCGGCCAGACGCGGCGCGTCGATTGCACGCTCGACGCGCTGTTTGCCGACGAGAATCCCCTCGCCTTCCTGCGGGCCCGCCTGGCCACCGCCGCCGCAGCCACCCTTCCGACCGGCGTTCACTCGCTCTGCCCGTCTCAAGAGGTCTGGGCGGCCGGCGTCACTTATTTCCGCAGCATGACCGCCCGCAAGGAGGAGTCGAAAGACGCCGGCGGGGGGACGTTTTACGACCGCGTTTACACGGCGGAGCGTCCGGAGCTGTTTTTCAAGTCCGCGCCCCGCAACGTCGCCGCGAGCGGAACTCCCGTGCGCATCCGCCGCGACTCGCGCTGGAATGTTCCCGAGCCGGAACTCACCCTGGCCATCAACTCCCGCGGCCGCATTTTTGGCTACACGATCGGCAATGACATGAGCTCGCGCGACATCGAGGGCGAAAACCCGCTCTACCTGCCGCAAGCCAAGGTTTATGATCGTTCCGCCGCGCTCGGCCCGGCGCTGCTCGTGACGGACGAAGCGTTGCCCGCGACCACGGAAATTCTCCTCGAAATCCGCCGGGACGGCGCGGTCAGTTTCACCGGCCGCACGCAAGTGGGGCAGATCAAGCGACCCTTCGCTTCGCTGGCGGAATATCTCTTTCGGGAAAACACCTTTCCCCACGGGTGTTACCTCATGACGGGCACCGGGGTCGTCCCGCCGGACGAATTCACCCTGCGCCGCGGCGACGAAATCCACATCTCGATTGCGCCGATCGGAACTCTGATCAACTCCGTTGCCTGACACCATGTCACTCCAAGGCAAAAGTCTGCTCGCCGGCCGCGTGGGCGCCATCGGCGGGGCCACGTTTCGCGCCTTCAATCCCACGACCAACCAGTGGCTGGGTCCCGATTTTCACGAGGCATCCCTCGCCGAGGCCAACGGCGCGATGGACGCGGCGGCGACTGCCTTTCAAGATTACCGCACCCGGCCACCCGAAACGCGGGCGCGGCTGCTCGAGACCATCGCCGCCGAAATCGAAGGCTTGGCCGACGAACTGCTCGACCGCGCGTACGCCGAAACGGGCCTGCCTGCGGCGCGTTTACAGGGTGAACGCGCGCGCACCTGCGGGCAACTCCGCCTCTTCGCCCAAGTCGCCCGCGAGGGTTCCTGGGTGGATGCGCGCATCGATCCGGCCCTCCCCGCTCGCCAGCCTCTCCCCCGGCCGGACATCCGACGCCTGCTCGTGGGCCTCGGCCCTGTCGTCGTTTTCGGATCGAGTAATTTTCCCCTGGCATTCTCCGTGGCCGGTGGCGACACCGCGTCCGCGCTCGCGGCGGGCTGTCCCGTCGTCGTGAAGGCGCATCGCGCGCATCCGGGCACGGCGGAACTCGTGGGTCAGGCCGTCACGCGCGCGGTGGCGGCGTGCGGATTGCCGGCAGGTGTGTTTTCGCTCGTCCATGGCAGCGGATCCGAGGTGGGCGTGGCGCTCGTCAAGCACCCTGCGGCCACCGCGGTGGGCTTCACTGGTTCCCACGCGGCGGGTCGCGCGCTTTTCGATGCCGCCGCGAAACGCCCTCACCCCATCCCCGTGTTCGCGGAGATGAGCAGCCTGAATCCGGTTTTTCTCCTGCCCGGCGCGCTGCGGGAACGCGGCGCTGCCATTGCGCAGGGCCTGCTCGCCTCGTTTACCCTCGGGGGCGGCCAGTTTTGTACGAAGCCCGGCTTGGTGTTCATCATGCGCGGCGACGAGACCGCCGGCTTTCTCGCCGCGCTCGAAGAGGCCGTGCAACGCAGCAGCTGCGCCACGATGCTGACGCCCGGGATTCGCGCTAATTTCCTGGAAAACCGGCAGGCGGTCATGAGCGCGACTGGCGTGACCTTGATGGCGGAGTCCACCGCCACCCGCGGCGCGCTCGAGACGCAGAGCGGACCGAGCGTAGGGTCAACGACCGCCGCCAATTTCATCGCCCGCCCGGAGCTGGCGCGCGAGGCCTTCGGCCCGTTCACGCTGGTCATCTTGGGAGAGGACCGGGATGAGCTCATGCAGGCCGCGGCGTCCCTTGACGGCCAACTCACCGCCACGGTGCATGGCACGGACGCGGATCTGGCAACGGCGAAGCCGCTGCTCACGGTGCTGGAGCAGAAAGCAGGGCGCGTCCTGCTCAACGGATTTCCCACCGGGGTCGAAGTCTGCCACGCCATGCATCACGGGGGCCCTTCGCCCGCAACGAGCGATGCGCGCTTCACTTCAGTGGGAACGGCCGCGCTGCTTCGTTTCTGCCGGCCCATCTGTTATCAGAATTACCCGGACCACCTGCTCCCGGATGAATTGCAGCGGGCCAACCCGCTTGGATTGCTGCGGATGATCGACGGGCAGCGAACCCGGGAGGCCGGGTAGATCGCCCCGCCCGCCGCGAGCCGACGCCAAGCGGGGATCAGAAGAGCTGGAAGTAGATGCCCTTCCGCTCGTCCGGGGCCAGATGCAATTCCGCTCCGGTTTGCGGTTCAATGAAGATCCGCCCGCGCTCGGTCATCGCCTGGACGATTGCGTGAGGGCTACCGTCGGTGCGGAAATACCAAATTTGCCCGAGGGCCAGGGCGCGCGCCGGAATGCGTTCGTGAAACGCGGCGCGGAAGAACCGCGCTTGCGCCAGACTGGAATAAAAATCGCAGAAGCGGACACAATCGAAGCGTTCGCCTCCTCTCATCACGCCGTGTCGGTTCAGCTCACGACAGAAATCGGCGTAATACTGATTCAGCCAGTGACTGTTCACCTCCGCGTAGGTCTCGTCGCTCAGATAGATGGCGCCCGTGCGCGATCCCAGCTCCGCACTGGAAAACACGCGGCCGGTCCAGGGCACAGGGTCAGCGGTGGAGCGGCTGGCCGCGGGGGCCGCATCGAAACTGAGCGCGGCCGGTGAACGGATAGCGGAGTGGCAACCTGCCAGCAGCAGGAAAGCGGCGGCACCGGCGGCCTGCGCCAGCCAGTGGGATTCCCCCTCCCCTATTCTCCCGATAGTCTTTATAATACGAGATTACCGCATCTATGGCGGACGCGTAATAGGTTTTTCACCCCAGTTATTACGAGGTCTTTCGCTGCCAAACGAAAATCTCTGCTACCACGGGTGCACGCGCCATTTCGGGGGGAACTGCCGCGCTGCTTCGTTTCGAATCAGAAGAGTTGGAAGTAGATGCCCTTCC
>JBEENF010000189.1:0-7266 GCA_041192325.1 Verrucomicrobiota bacterium | reverse complement strand
GAACGGGGCGGCGCGCAACCTCGTCAGCTGCGGAGTTCGTAACGCGGTCGGGCGCTAATCTGAAAAAACGCGGAAGGCTGGCCCCTCGCGGTCAGCCGCCCCGCGTTGAGCACGAGCACCTCATCGCACAGCGCCACGACCTCATCGGGCGAGTGTGTCACGTATAGCATGGGAATGGCGAACTCGTCACGCACGCGCGCGAGATAGGGGAGCAGGCGCTCACGCAAGGGCGCGTCGAGTCCGGCGAGCGGCTCATCGAGCAAAAGAAGGCGCGGTCCGGCGATCAGGGCGCGGCCCAGCGCCACGCGTTGTTTTTCACCGCCGGACAAGGTGTCGATCTCGCGCTCGAGCAGGGGCGCAATCTCCAACACGCCCGTGACATGCTCGAGAGTGAGTCCGGCGGGCGCGGGTCGGCGCGGGTCAAAGCCGTAGAGTAGATTTTGCCGCACGGAGAGATGCGGGAAAAGCGCGCCCTCCTGCGGCAGGTAGCCAATCGCGCGGGCTTCCGGTCGGAGAAAAATGCGCGCGCCGACGTCGGTGAGCATCTGACCGTCGAGGCGAATGGTTCCGGCGGTCGGGCGGCGCAGCCCGGCGATAAGCTCCAACCAGGACGTCTTGCCGGCGCCGGAGGCGCCGAAGATTCCGGTGACCGCGCCCTCGATGGTTGCATTCACCTCCAGGGAAAAATGCGCCAGCGGCAGGCGCAGCCCGGCGAGTTCGAGTTTCATGCGGAACGCCTCCGGAGAAACCATTCGCTGAGCCAGACGGCGCCGAAGGCAATGAGCACTGACACCGTGAGCAGAAGAAGCGCCTCGCCGTCGCGACCGAGCTGAACCAGATGGTAAATCGACAGCGCGAGCGTGGCAGTTTGGCCGGGAATGAATCCAGCCACCATGATGGTGGCGCCGAATTCGCCGAGCGCCCGCGCGAAGGCGAGCACCGCCGCCGCGACGAGTCCGCGCCGCGCCAGAGGCAGGGTGATGGTGACAAAGACCCGGCACGGCGCGGCGCCCAGCGTGCGCGCCACGTGTTCCAGCCGCGGATTCACGCCTTCGAACGCCACCCGCGCGGTTCGGACGAGCAGCGGAAACGACATGACCGCCGACGCGATCACCACCGCGCGCCAGGTGAAAACGATTTCCCACCCCAGCGTAGTTTCGAGCCAGCTGCCGAGCGGACCACGCCGGCCGAAAAGCTTGAGCAGGATCAAGCCGGTCGCGACCGGCGGAATCACGAGCGGCAAGGCCACGAGCGTTTCGACGAGTGACTTGCCCGGCCAGTCGCGCCGCGCGAGCAGCCACGCGAGGGCGATCCCGGCAGGCAGGATCGCGCACGTGCTCAGCGCCGCTACGCCCACGGTGAACCAGGTGATTTGCCACGCTTCGGCGGACATGCGGCAGCGTGCGATGCCGCTACGGCGCAGGCAAGAAACCGTATTTAAGAAAAATCGCCTGCGCGGCGGGTCCCGCCAGGTGAGCAGCAAAATGGCGCGCCGCCTCCGGGTGACGCGATCCCTTCAACACTGCGAGCGGATAGGAGATGAGGGGCCCTTCCGTCCGCGGAATCTCGCAGGCAATCCGGACTTTTTGGGAGAGCACGGCGTCGGTCTGGTAGACAATGCCCGCGTCGGCGTTGCCGGCCTCGATGATGGCGAGGCACGCGCGGACATTTTCAGCGGGTATGACCCGATCACGCACTATCTCCCAGAGTCCCCGTTTCTGGAGCCACGCTTTCGCATAAATTCCGGCCGGGACGGTGTCGGGTTGGGCGAGGGCGAGCCGGCGCACATTGCTCCCGGCCAGGTCGGCGGGCCGCGCGATCCGCGGGCCGTTCGCGGCATGCACCACGATGACGAGCGTATTGGAGAGAATGCTCCGGCGGGTGTCGTTTACGAGCAGGCCGCGCTCCGCGAGTTCGGTCAGGCGGGCTTCATCGGCGGAGAAAAAGATATCGGCAGGCGCGCCCTCCCTGATCTGAAACGCGAGGGTGCTGGAAGCGCCAAGATTGAGGCGCAGCCGGTCGCCGCTGGTGGCGGCATAGGACCGGGCGATTTCCTTAAGCGCATCGGACAGGCTCGCCGCCGCGTAAATGTTCAGGTCGGCGGCGGCGGCGCGGACGCCCGCGAGCGCGAGCAGCAGGAGAAGGCGAAATGTGAACATTGACCGGCGGGCGGATCCTCGCGCGTCCGCTATTTCGCCGATTTGGCGGGAGCGGACTTCACCTGCTCCAGCACCCAGTTGCGACCCTGGCGGGACATGAGGCCAGTGATTGCATCGCCGGTCTTGAACGCCTTGAGCGTCGCGGCATCGACTTTGAACATCATCGTCATTGCGCGCATCACGCCCGGAATTTCCTCGTGTTTCACCATGAAGGCAGACTGGTCGGCGACCACCGCCGTGATGAGGCCCCGCAGGGCGTGGCGGGTGATGGCGGCCGGCTCGGTCGGCGCGCCGGCCTGCGGCCCCGGGGTTTGCGCTGACCGTGCGGCGGGAACGAACGCGAGGACGATAAGGAGGAGGTGATGTTTCATGACTAATTCAAGCGGAGGAACTACAGGGACTATGCAACGCTAGGCTGGCGGCGGACGAAAGTCGGCGCGCCGAGAATGAAAGACTGCTCCTGACCGCGGGTCGATTTCTGAAGCGACAAAAATCGCGGGAGGTGAAAGGCCGGTCCAGTGTTGAGAGGGTGGGGCCGGAGTTTCAGCCCTCATTTTGAGATGTCACGTAGATCCCAGCGCGTGGGCCTGGGCTGTAAGATGGACCGCGCCGTTGGCGCTTTGGAACCGGGCGGAGGTTGAGCAGCGCGCCATTGGCGCCGCAGGCAACGATACGGCCTCTGATCGACACTTTTTTCGCACGTGGCCAGACACGCGGCGCCGGTGGCGCGGCGCACGGGCACTTTTTTCCTCGGAATCGCAGCGAAAATAGTTGAAACCGCAGTCGATTGCGTGCGTCGAAGACCCGATGAGTTTGCCGTTTTTTTGGCGGATGTTTTTTGCGGCGCGGGGACGGATGCTTTTTTGCGTTATGGGGCTGGGGGGCGTGTTCGTCGCCCGCGGCGAGGAGGAGGTCGTCAATTCTCGCGATACCCTCGTCTATAAGGATGGCGACCGGGTGCAGGGCACCCTGATCTCAACCGGCAAGGTGATTGTCTTCAAATCCGACCGATTCGGCGAACTGCAGGTGCCAGGGACCGACGCGGTGGTGATCAAGGCGGAGCAATCCGGGAAGTCGGCCGTGGTCAACAAGGCGGCGCCGCCCCCGGCTGGTAAGGCGTCTCCCGCCGTCGCGGTGGCGCCGGTGAAGGCGGCGTCGAGCAGCACGGCGCCCGCGCCCAAACCTTCAGCGGAGCACGCGGAACAGGTGGAAAGCGAACGCGTGACGATTTGGGACCGGTTTTCGCCGTCGGTCCTCACCGCCAAGGTGCGCAATTATTTCGGACCGTGGCACGGCCGGCTCGCGCTATCAACCGAGGCGGTGTCCGATATCGCCGAGCGCAACAATGTCGCGCTCGACGGCCAGTTGAAGCGCAAATGGGAGAAGCACGATGTGCAGGTAAACGCGCGCTATGATTTTGCGCGCACCAATAACTTACCCACGACGGATCTGATCAAGGGATCGGCCTTGTGGCGCTACGACATCACCAAAAAGCAGTTCGCCCAGTACCGGCCCAGCGTGGAATGGAATCGCGCGAGCAAACGGCAGGGCGTGCCCAATGAATACGTGCTGATGCAGCAGGAAATTGGCGTGGGCTACAACGTCATCACGACGCCCAGTCGGAAATTGCGCACCGGCGTGTCGCAAAACTTGTTTGAAATCTGGAATACCGCCCCGAAGCCCGATCACACGTCCCGCGGCGTGCAGTCCGGGTTTGAGGAAATCGAGTTGAGGATGCCCTGGCGAATGGGTCTGACGCAGCGCGGTGTCTGGTACCCCGTGCGGGACCGGCGCGATGGCTGGGAGAATCGCATTGAAATCAACAAGAAGCTGACGGAAACGCTCAGCACTTCGGTCCGCCACGAGATGCGGCGAAATAATCCGGATGGAAGCTCGCAGGATTATACCCGCCTGAAGCTGCTCTTCGGGTTCGATTTTTGAGCCGCCAGCTGGCCGCTCAAAAAGCCGCGGCCGGCGACGAAGGTGACTGCGCCGTGGCGAGGGCTACTGAATGGATATCCGGCTCCGGTTTGCCGCGACCCATTGCGTGAAGCTTTGCAGCTTCGGATTCAGGGAGCGCGAGAATTCCACGCTGCGCCGTTCGCAGAACTCTTTTTCAAAGTCGTGCTTGAACTGAAACATATTGCCCAGGTCGTCGGCCCCGGGGAAGCCGAGTTTGCGGTAATCATCGAACGGCATCGGGTAGTAGGCCACCGGCTGCCCGAGCGCCGCGCCGAGGGCGGACGCCATTTGCGCCCCGGTCGGATGTTCGCCGGCGATGCCGATGGATTTGCCGATTAATTCGGAGCCACGCTGGAACACGCCATACGCGCAACGCCCGATGTCCTCGGCCGCGATGCCGGGCAGTTTTTTGTCGCCCATGGGGAGCGCGAAAACGGCGTTGCCGTCGGGGCCTTTGCGCGGGCCCATGCCGAAATAAATCAAGTTGTCCCAGTAAAACGAGGTGTGGAGAAACGTCGTCGGCACTCCCGTCCGGGTGAACTCCACGTTGGCCTCACCCTTGGCGTCGAAGTGCGGCACCTTATATTTCCCCTGTAGCGTCGGCATCCGATTATCGGACAGCGGCACCCATTTGCGCGTGTCTTCGAGCGTGGACCAAACCAGGTGCTTGATCCCCGCGGCCTGGGCGGCGCGCGCCATGGCAGCAGCTTCGGCGCGTTCCTTTTCGGGCGAAAAGTGGGCCCAGAAAAACGTCACGCAGTAGGCGCCATGCGCGCCTTGAAAGGCGCGCTGGAGACTCGCTTCATCGTCGACGTCGCCGGCCACCACCTCCGCGCCCAGCGCCTGGAGCGCTTTTGCTTTCTCGGAATTGACGTCGCGTGTCACGGCGCGGGCGGTGAAGCCCCCGTTGGGATCGCTCATGATGGCGCGGACGAGACCTCCGCCTTGGGCGCCGGTGGCGCCGAGTACCGTGATGATTTTTTTGTCAGACATGTTCGTGGCGCGGAAACGCCGGGGTTTCCGCTGGGGTTGGGGATGAATAAACCAACGGGGTGGGGCCCCCGATGAAGGCGAAAATCTGGGCCCCTTCAATCCTTGGATGGAACGATTTTTCCGCTGTTTGCGTCGGGAAAACTAACACTTGAGGACGTAAACGTGGCCTTTTTCCGAACCAATCGCCAGCTGACTGTCGTCCGGGGCCCAGGCGAGCTTCGTGGCCGCGGTGGGCATTTTGACCGTGGCGCGCAGGGGTTGCTTGCGGTCCGGACTCCACAGTTGCACCACGCCGTCCTGGGACGCGGTGGCGAGCAGTCCGTGCGTGTTCTGAAACTTCACGGCGCACACGGGTGCGGCATGGGGCAGCATGGCGGGCTCGCGGCCCTCGGGCCCGTCGCCGGCGCAATCCCAAATGCAGGCCTCGCGCCCGCCGCTCGTCGCCAGCCAGCGCGAGGTGTGGTCGAAGGAAAGGTATTTCACCTTTCCCTCGTAACCGCTCATGTGGAGCTCGATGTCTTTTTCCGGGATCCACAGATGGACCGAAGGATCTTGATTGCCGGACACAAGCCACTTGCTGTCCGGCGACCAGACGAGCGCGTGAATACCATTGGCGTACGGAAATTCCTTTTGCAGGAGGAAGTCGTCCGCGTCCCACAGTTGGACGCCGCCGTAGCAGGCCGCCGCAATTGCACCACCGGCGGGTTGCGCCGCGAGCGCGGTGATGGTTTTGGCAGCGGGCGCAAAGACATGTGCGATCGAGGCATCCAGATTCACGGCATGCAACGATCGGCCGGCCGCCGCCAATAAGAGCGGTGCGTTTCGGGCGGCAGGCTCACCCGACGGCCACCGCCAGGCGAGATGCTCCACCCATGCGCTGCCGAGTTTCGCCGTCGCGGTGTGTTGTCCGGCGGTGGTATCCCAGAACTTCACCGCCCCATCCTGCCCCCCTGTGGCGAGGATTGCAGGAGCGGGTTTAGCCCGCGATTCAGCGGCTCCCGCCGTGGCGGGCATCCACGCCAGCGCGTTGGCGCCATTCTCATGCCCCGGCAGTTGGTGCAGACGGGCGCCGTCCGCGGCGGCATGAATGACGATCGGGCCGGCCGCGGAGGCGGCGGCCAAGTGCGTGCCGTCGGCCGACCAGGCAAGGTCGATCACATAGTCGTCGAGGAGCGCGGCCCAGTGTTTGGTGAGTTGCATCGATGGGAGGGCAAACCCGAACAGTTTGGCCCGGTTGAGCAAGATCGCGTTGGCGACTTCGGCCGCAGCCCGAAACAAAATGGCGGAAAATCCCGATGGAGCCGTCGCCGCGCCGCTCCGTTTGCGCCTGTCACCTGGCCCCAGCTCGCGTTGAGGGAAAAGGCAAACCGCCACCGCACGAAGAACGCCGCGTGATACCTCTCCCTTGCTTTCGCCGCCGCGGCCGTTTTTGCCGCTGAAACCTAAAAAACCGTTTGCCGGCTGGTCGCGCCGCCGGTTAAACGGCGGCGATGCCAGAGGGGGTCGTGGCTCCCCCCGGCCGCTGTGACGGGTTGCGCATATTGTTCTTCAATTCGCCCGGGGCGGTTGTAACTTTACCGAAGCTGCAGGTTTCGCGCCCCCTTGCCATGCCCAAAATTGCCCCGCCTTTAATGTCACCGGATAATGGATTCACCACCCGGTCGGCGAAATCGAAGGCGCGAGCGGAGCTTCGGCCTCGCGTGGGGGTGCGCCGCCGGGGCGGCGAAGCGCTGCTTCGCTGGATTTGCCTGGGATTTATGACGGGCGTCCTGCTTCGCGCTTCAGCGGTGGCGCCTGCCGGCGGGTGGGAGCGCGTCGCCGATCTCCCGCAGGGCAATGGAGGTTTTGCGTATGGTCTGGTGGGCAACGAGGTCGTCATCGCCGGCGGGACGAACTGGCCGACGGACGTGAAGCTGTGGATCGATGAAATTTGGGCGTATGAGCCCGAGTGTAATTCATGGCAGCCGGCCGGGCGCCTGGAAAAGCCGGTGGCTTATGCCGCTTTCGATGCGAACGCCGGCGGCATCTGGCTCGCCGGCGGTTCAGGCGGGGCCGACGCGCACCGCTACCTGTGGCAGGTGGGTCCAGTCGGGGCCGCCCAGCGAATCGCTCCGCTGCCAGTCGGCGCGGTTTATGCGGGCGGCGCGCTTTT
>JBEENF010000188.1:0-7300 GCA_041192325.1 Verrucomicrobiota bacterium | reverse complement strand
CCCTGGCGAAGGAAGCGCCTTCGCTGGGCGACATCAATCTCGCCACGACCACCTGCGGCAACGAGCTGGTCTATTATGGCATCCACGCGCTCGAGATGGCATACGCCGTCCTCGGTCGCGGCGCCGTATCGTGTTTGAATGTCGGTCAGCCCGGGCGGAACCTCGTCCGCGTGCGCTACGCCAACGGTCGGGACTTGATGCTGATCGTCGGTGAAAAGGAAGCGATGCGGGCCGGGTATCAAATCAATCTGTACGGTACGAAAGGGTGGCGCAGCCTGACGCCAAATCTGGCGGACCTGTATTGGTATATGCTCTCCGCGTTCCTCACCTACGTGCGCACCGGCAAGGAAGTCGTGCCGATCGAGGAGGAAGTGGAAGTTATCGCCGTGCTCGAAGCGGGCAAACGTTCGCTCGCCGAAAAGCGCGAAGTCACGGTGGCGGAAGTTCTGGCATGAACGCCGTCGCGTCCGGCCGTCGCCGGTCGCGGCAACGCTGTCGCGCCAGGAAGCCCGGCTTCAATTTCGTTTCACCTTCACGTTCGAATCGCCCCGCAACAAAATGACTCGAATCCTCGTTCTTCTCCTCCTCGCCGGGTGGCCGGCCCTCGCGCAAGGGGCCTCGGCCCAATCCGCTCGCGCGCCGAACTTTCTCGTCTTTTTTTGCGACAATCTGGGCTACGGCGACATCGGGGCGTACGGCTCCAAACTGCATCGCACGCCGAATCTTGACCGGCTGGCGACGGAGAGCCGGAAGTTCACGCACTTCTACACCTGCGCCAATGTCTGCACGCCTTCGCGTGTCGGCCTGATGACGGGTAATTATGCGCGGCGGCTAAACCTGTTTCAGAACGTGCGCAACGGGCCGGTCCTGCAACCGGGCGAATCGATTGGTTTGAATCCTTCGGAAGTCACGATGGCGGAGGTCTTGAAAACCGCCGGTTACCGCACGATGCTCATTGGCAAGTGGCATCTCGGAGACCAGGCGCCGTTCCTGCCCACGCGTCAGGGATTCGACGAGTATTGGGGAATCCCCTACAGTGATGACATGGATCCCCGCGAGGGCCAGAAATGGCCCCCGCTGCCGCTGATGCGCAACGAGGTGGTGATCGACGCGCCGGTCGATCGGAACACGTTGACCCAGCGCGAGACCACGGAGGCCGTTCGATTTATAACGGCCAATCGCGAGAAACCGTTCCTGCTCATTATTTCCCATGCCATGCCGGGGAGCACGAGAGCGCCGTTTTCCAGCCCCGCGTTTCGCGGGAAGTCGCGCAACGGTCCGTACGGTGACTCGGTCGAGGAGCTCGACTGGTCGGCGGGCGAGGTCCTGGGGGCGGTCAAGCGGCTCGGGTTGGAGGAAAACACGGTGGTGGTCTGGACTTCCGACAATCCGGCCACGCGACGCGACCCGGAGCAGGGCAGCAACGCGCCCCTTTCCGGGAATATGGGCACGCCCGCCGAGGGCGGCATGCGCGTACCGTTCCTCGTGCGCTGGCCCGGGCGCGTGCCCGCCGGCACCGTTTGCGAGGAACTCGGCACCATGATGGATCTGCTGCCCACCTTCGCGCAGCTCGCGGGGGCGACTGCGCCCGCGCCGAATCTAATCGATGGAAAAGATATCTGGCCGCTCATCGCGGGTGAGAAGAATGCGAAAACGCCCCACGAGGCGTTCTATTACTATCAGTTTGAGCAGCTCCAAGCGGTGCGTTCAGGCCCGTGGAAACTATTCGTGCCCCTCGAATTCCAGCGGTTCCAATCTGCCCAGCCACCCAAGCGGGTGGGTTCCCCGGCGAGACTCTACAATGTCGTCGAGGATCAGGGCGAAAGCCGTGATGTCGCCGCCGCGCACCCCGCGGTGGTGAAACGGTTGCTGGCGCTGGCGGAAAAAGGGCGGGCGGATATCGGTGACCTGAATTTGCGCGGCCGGGGTGAGCGTCCTGCGGGCTGGCTGTTTCAAGCGGAGATGCAACGGCTCCCGGCGGCCCCCTGAGGGGCGGTAGCAGCCTGCGCGCGGCGCCGGGTCAGCGTTGGGCTTGCGGCCATGTGGAACCGGAGCGGCGATAACCTTTTCTGCATACTCTCAACTTTCTTCCCATGATTCACTCCCTGACGGATCCATGCTCGTTGCTGTCGACGGCGATCCAGTCCGGTCGCCGCGGGCGCTGCGGGCTGCTGGCGATCCTCGTGGCGGCGAGCGCGCCCCTGCTGCCGGCGGCCAGGCACACCGGGGAGCCGGAAATTCAATCCCAGCCGCTTTCGCCCGAAGAGTCCCTCCGGCGCTTTCGCATTCAGGACGGACTGCGCATCGAAATGGTCGCTTCCGAGCCGCTAATTTCCGATCCGGTTGACGTGGCCTGGGACGAAAAGGGGCGAATGTTCGTGGTGGAGAATCTTGGCTACAATGCGCGGGATGGCGTCCGCCCGCGGTCACGCATTCGGTTGTTGGAAGACACCGATGGTGACGGTCGAATGGATCGCGGAACGACTTACGCCGAGGATCTGGACTACGCCCAGGGAGTCGCCGTGGTGAAGGGGGGCCTGCTCGTCACCACGAACACCTCCATCCTCTTCCTTCGGGACACGAACGGCGATGGGAAGGCGGATTCACAGGAATTGATATTCGAGGTGAAGCCGTCCCTTCACGTCGACCGCCAGATGTCCGCGCCGCGACGTGGCATCGACAACTGGGTCTACATCAACCTGGGGCTTTTCAAGCAGGAGCTTTCCCGCCCGGGCAATCCGCCCCACTCGTTTACCCTGACGAGCAATTTTCGTTATCATCCACTGACTGGCGCTTACGAACCGTCCGCGGGCGCGGGGCAATTTGGGAAAGGGCTGGACGATTGGGGACACGAGTTTTGTAGCACCAATCGCAGCCCGGCCTTGTTCGCCGTCCTTCCCCAGCGATTCCTGGCACGCAATCCGGCGGCCCTGCTGACGCGCACCGAAGAGGACATCATTCCTGCCGGGGGCGACGGCAAGGTGTTTCCCCTGCAGAATTTCCGCACGACTTCCAGCGCGCACGCGGGGACGTTCACCGCCGCTTGTGGAACAGGGGTCTATCGGGGCGACCTGCTGGGACGGGAAATCCTCAACAACATCTTCGTCTGCGAACCGACGGGAGCGCTCGTGTCCCGATGGATCTTGGAACCGGCGGGCGCGAGCTTCCGCGGCCACCGCGCCCAGCCCGGCCGCGAATTTCTGGCGGCCAACGATGAGTGGTTCCGACCGGTCAATGTCACCACGGGACCTGATGGCGCGTTGTACGTGGTGGACATGTATCGTCGTTTTTTGGACGGCGCGCGGTTTTTTCCGGACGACTATGTTGCCGCCAACGACATGGCCGCCGGGTCTGATCGGGGCCGCATCTACCGCATCGTGCCGGCGCGTGCCGCGACGATCGACTCCCGGAGAAATAAAGTGCCGGAAGATCCGGCAAAGCGCGTTGCGCTGTTGGAACACGCCAACGGCTGGCATCGTGACACGGCGCAGCGGTTGCTGGTCGAAGCCGGCGACCCGTCGGTGGTGCCCGCGGTGGAAGCGGTGTTGCGTCGGAGCAAGTTTGCCCAGGCTCGGCTCCAGGCGCTCTGGACCATCGAGGGTCTGAATGCGCTTACCGCCCAGCACGTGACGGCGGCGCTGCAGGATGCCGAGGCCGGCGTGCTGGAAAACGCGTTGTGGCTGGCCGCGCGCTTTACGCCGTCTGACGCGGGAGTTCTCCAGCGGGTGGTAGAACTTGCGTCCCACGCGGCGGCCCGGGTGCGGTTCGCCGCGTTGCTCGTGGCGGGCGACGCCCCCAGTCCCGCGGCACAGCAGGCCTTGGTGCGCGCCGGCATCCGCGATTCCCAAGACGCGTGGATGAGAGCGGCCATCCTGAGTTCGCCGTTGACCCAATCCGGCGGAGTGCTCGCCACGCTCCTGCGCGATCCGGTGTTCGTGGCCGGCGGCACGAGGGGCAACATTGAACTGGTGCGGCGGCTCGCGGCCGTGCTCGCCGCCCAGGGAGTCGCCGCGGAACTCAAGCCCGCTCTGGAGGCCATGGGCAGTGGAAATGCGGCTGCGCAGTCCAACTGGTGGCAGCTGGCGCTGGTCAGTGGTGTCGCTGATGGCCTGCGCGGCCAGAAGACGCCCACGCTGCCGAGGACAATCGCGGCGCTGATGGCGAAGCCGCCCGCGGAACTGGCGCATTCTCTGGCCGGGATGGGTGAGGTGATCGC
This sequence comes from Verrucomicrobiota bacterium, assembly GCA_041192325.1. GTDB lineage: Bacteria > Verrucomicrobiota > Verrucomicrobiia > Opitutales > Opitutaceae > ER46. The sequence continues at coordinate 3,084 of JBEENF010000188.1, read as the reverse complement.
ATCGGCGCCGGGCGTGCTGAATGACCGCAGTCGCGCGGTCAGTGAGCGGATCGCCGCGGTCGCGATGCTCGAGCATCTGCCCTCCGCGGAGGCGGCCCCGCTCGTCGGTAAACTTCTCGCGCGCAGCGAAGCCCTTGAAGTACAGCAGGCGGCGCTGGACCTATTCAGTCATTTTGACCGGCGTACGTTGTCTCCCGTGCTTTATGGCCAGCTCGCCGAAATGGGCGGCGTGGCGAAGACGGGCGCCATGCAATACCTTCAGCGAAATCCGATGGAATTGCTGCAACGGATCAAGGCCGGGGCCATCAACCCCGCCCTGATCGACGCGACCGGCCGCTGGATGATGCTCAACTCCGCTGATGCCAACATACGCGCGCTCGGGCAGGAGGTCTTTGGGCAGGCGGAAGGAGACCGCAAGGCACTGATTCGCCGTTACGCGAAAGCGTTGGGGGAGCTGCCCGGTTCCGCCATGCGGGGGAAGGAAGTCTTTACCCAGACCTGCACGATGTGCCACCGCTTCCGGGGTGACGGCGCCGAGGTGGGGCCGGACATCACCGATGTGAGAATCAAGACGCCCGAGATGCTGCTGTCGGACATCCTTGATCCCAACAATTCCCTCGAGCCTCGTTTCGAGGCTTACACGATTAAGCTGGCGGGCGGACGCGAACTGGTCGGCGTGATCGCATCGGAGACCAATGACGCATTGGTGGTGAACAGCCTGGGCGGAAGCGAAACAATCTCGCGGAGTAATCTGCAGAATTCCAAGCCGCTCGGCGTTTCTCTCATGCCGCAGGGATTGGAAGCGTCGCTCACCGAACCGCGCATGGCTGATCTCCTGGCGTATCTCCGGAGCGACCCGGACGCGAAATAGAATCGTCTGCTCCCGCCGCAGCGCCGGCGGCGAGGTCCGGCATCCCGTTTGCGGCGTCACACGCCGGTCGTGGATCACGCCGGCTAGGAGGTGGGAAACGGGTTGCGCTCGGCAAAATGCGCGTGCTGCCAGTAGGGGTAGATCCGCGGTTTGGCGCTCGCTGCATCCAGTCGGGCCGCTTGCGCGGACGTCAGCGTCCAGCCGGTGGCGCCGAGATTCTCGCGCAATTGCGTTTCGTTCCGCGCACCTATAATCACGCTGGCGACGCTGGGCCTTCCCAGAACCCAGTTGATCGCAATTTGGGCCACGGATTTGCCCGTCTCGTTCGCGACCTCTTCGAGCGCCTCGACTACCCGGTCAATCAGCTCTTCCTCTGCCGGGGGAGCGATCTTCACGGTGCCCGGGTCATTTAGCCGGCTGGTTACCGGACGCGGCTGGCCCCGCCGGAATTTCCCACCCAGCCGCCCCATGGCGAGGGGACTCCAAACGAAGGAGCCGACCTTCTGATCGAGGGCGAGCGGCATGAGCTCCCATTCGTATTCGCGGCCGAGCAGCGAATAGTAAGCTTGGTGCGCGACGTAGCGCTCGAAGCCCCGTTTTTCCGACACAGCCAGCGACTTCATCAATTGCCAGCCGGAGAAACTCGAGCATCCCACGTACCGAACCTTTCCACTGCGGACGAGGTCGTTCAGCGCGCTTAACGCCTCTTCCACGGGCGTGAGCGCATCAAAATTATGCAATTGATAGAGATCGATGTGATCGGTCCCGAGTCGCCGCAGGCTGCCTTCGCAGGCGCGGATGAGATGGTAGCGCGAGGAGCCCAGATCATTGGGCCCCGGTCCGGTGCGATGAGTGGCTTTCGTCGAAATCATCACCTGTTCACGCCGTCCCCGGATCGCCGCGCCCAGGATGGTTTCCGATTCTCCTTGCGAGTACATGTCCGCCGAATCGAAGAGCGTGACGCCAGCTTCGAGGCAAATGTCCACCATGCGGGTCGCTTCTTTGACGCCCTGTCCACCCCAGGTCGTGAAACCGGCTCCACTGCCGAACGTCGCGGTGCCGAAACTGAGGGCCGGTACCTTGAAGCCGGAACCTCCGAGTTGTCTGTATTCCATGGGGTTTTTAGTTTGTTCGATTGGCCGTCATATTCCGCAAGAACAAAGAAATCGGTGCAAAACAGGTCGGCTTTCTTGGCCAACCGTCCCGATGGGCTGGAACGTGCTCTCCCGCCCGCCCGCATTACAGGGTCGTGAAGCCCCAGCCCAGGCGGTTCCGCCAATTATCGCAATAACGACCTGCCACGATCTCGCGGGGTAGTTGTAATATCTGACGAGTCCCCAGATTTGTACTGCGCCGCGATCGTACTACGCCGAATGCCGTCGGGTCGCGAAAACTTTACGCTAGGATTGCCCCGCGCTTGCACGACACGTATGAACCAGCTCGCATCAGCGGGTTGTCGTCCGCTCTGCCTCGCTTCGTTGCCATCATGTTCCCCTTCGAGAATTAGCCCCAGCGCAACCGGTTCGTTCGTGCGGCTGCCTCGCCCATTTCTTTATCCAGCTCCTCTCCCCACTTTTTCCCCGATGAATTCCTTCACCCAGCCCCTTGATCGCCGCCAGTTTCTCGCCACGGCGGGAGTCGCCTCGTTGGCCTTGTGCGCCCCGTCCCCAGCGCGTGCGGCCTCTTTTAAGACCACCATTCGCAAGGCGAAAATTGTCCGCACCGTGGAGGAGCCCATGATGCGCGAGTTGAAGGCAGCCGGTTTCGACGGCGTCGAAGTCGCCGCCTCCATGCCCGAGGACCGGGCGAAACGTGCTCGTGAAATCGTGGAGAGCGCCGGCTTGAAGGTGCACTCCGTGCTGCGCGGTTGGGCGGAGTTCAACAGCGACGATCCGGCCAAGCTCGCCGCCTCGCATGACGTTTCCGAATTGGCGCTGCGCACCGCGCACTGGCTGGGCGCCGAAACCATCCTGCTCGTGCCCTGCCGCGTGGGCGAACGCGCGGCCGGGCGCAGCCCGGCGCTGGCAATGCCCGAACCGTGGGAGTTCGACATCGAATTCAATCCCAAAAACGGCCACGTGACTCGCGTGGTGAAGGGCGACAACGCCCGGTTTTCCGACTACATCGCGGCGCAGAACAAGGCGACCGACACTTCGAAGACAGAGTTGAAAAAGCTCATTCCCCTCGCGGAAAAGCTCGGGGTGATCATCGCG
>JBEENF010000187.1:0-7300 GCA_041192325.1 Verrucomicrobiota bacterium | reverse complement strand
CTCGATGGGCTTTTCACGAATCGAGTGCACACCGCGTTGCGGCAGCCGGTCGAAAACACGCTGCACGATTTACGCTGGGGCGATTGGGATCGCAGCGGAACGACCCGCGAGTACGTCTGGGTCTTCCTCATCTCCGGCAGCGCGCCGCCCGCCCATCATGTCGGCGGATATCGCGGCACCGATTCGCTGCGCCAACCGCCCATGTATTTTCGCCTTGGCGGTGGAACGGTGCGGGGTATCGCCCGCCCGGGGGAAATTGTGTGGAGCCGGATTTTTGTGGAAGCCGGGCGCCTCAAGATGGATTTGGGCCGCGGGCAGGCGCTCGCGCTGCCGCTGCCGGAAACAGAGCGGCGCTGGCAGGAGACGACCACCGCCTGGCCGATCATGCACGCGGTCACGTATGGCGTGTCCCGCGACCAAATGATGGCGCGGCACAAGGCGAACCACATTCAGGTCGCATACGCGAATTCCGCCCGCGAAGCGGATCTCGCGCTTTACACCAAGGCCGCCCTGGCGGCGGAACTTGGACTCGAAGTCAGCCTGTGCGGGACCAGGGCGGACCGCGCGGCATTTTGAGGCCCCTCTCGGCCGGCCTCTATTTCTTCGGCGAGAGATGCTTTTCGAGAAAAGCGAGCGCGGCCGAACGCACGTCGCGGGGCAAAGGCTTTTTACTCCAGCTCGTCCAATCAAACGTGTGCCCCACATTTTCCAACAGGATGTATTCGTGCGGCACGCCCTGGGCCTTCAGCGCCGCAGCCATTTGATCCGACTGCTGATATTCCACGGTGGTGTCCGTTCGCCCGTGCAGAATCATGACGGGTGGGGAGTTCGGAGTGACGTGATTAACCGGCGATGCCGCGGCCAGCGCGGCCGGGCCGCCAGCGGCAAACACGCCGCGAATCGGGTCGCCCGCCACCAGCTTTCCCAACGGCGTTTCCGGACCAATGGTCAGGTCGCCCGGGCCGTACATATTGATGACGCCACGCACCGCATTGGAAACTCCCGGATAGGGGCCGTCCGGCTCGTGCAACTTTTTTGTCGTGGTGAGACCCACCATCAAGGCGAGATGCCCGCCGGCGGATCCGCCCGCCACCGCGATGCGGTTGGGATCGAGACGGTACTTGGCCGCGTTGGCGCGGAGAAAACGCACGGCGTTTTTGCAGTCGAGCAGGTTCAGCGGCCACGCGCCGTCACCAAGCTTATAATCGATGCTCACCGCGACATAACCGGCGCTCGCGAGTATGCCGCAAATGTTTTTTGCGCGCGCCTCGCTTTTTGTTCCCCCCGTCCAGCCTCCGCCGTGAATCCAAACCACGGCCGGTGACAGTTTGCCGGGCGGGCGCGAGGCCGGCAGATAGAGGTCGAGTTTCTCGGCGCGGTCCGGCGCCAGGTAGGCCAGATCGAGCATGACTTGCGGCGCTGGGTCGGCCGACCGCGCAGTCGCCAACCCGAGGAAAAAAGCCAAGCCGAGCAGCAGACGTTCGAGTGAGATCATGAGAAGAAAGTTTCCTCCGCCGTTCGCCGCAACAGCCACTCGCGATCGGAGGCCGACAGAAAATCCAGCCGGTCACGGATCAGCCCGAACGAGGCGGCGTAGGTGTTACCCTGGTTGACCTGAAACGGCGAATCGGTGCCCCACATCAGGCGTTGGGGACCGTAAGCCTCAAACACGCGTCGAATGAGCGGCACGAGGTCAAGGTACGGCGGCTGCCGATTGCCCAACGCGTGAAATGCCGAGACCTTTACTTTAACCTGGCGCTGCTGGGCCAAGCCGCACAGCGCGTTGATGTCGGCCTCGCGAAACTGCCCGTCGGCGCCAATGCGGCCGAGATGATCGATCACGACCGGTGTTTCCGGGTGCCGCCGCGCCATGCGTTCTATTGCCGGCAGGGCGTCGGGGTCGGCCAGCGGACACAGGGCGAGACGTCGCTGGCCCGCCAACGCCCACATGGCCCGCATTCCGGTCGAGTCGAGCCAAGTCCTCGGCTCGCCTGCCGGCAGGATGCGAAAGCCGCGAACGCCCAGCAGGGCCAGACCTTCCATCTCGGGCACGGCGCCCGATTTCGTATGATCCACGCGGGCCACGGCAGAAAATTTTCCGGGATAGCGCGCCATCACATCGAGCATGTACCGATTGTCGTAGAGATAGAATCCGCGCTGGATCAGCACCACACGGGTCACGCCGCACGGACGCGCATGGGCCAGCAATTCATCCGCGTTGAACTCGGCCGGTCCGGCGTCCTGACCGGCCGGAATGGCCACGCGGGGCCAGCGCGCCGCGTCGCCCGACCAAACATGCGAATGAGCATCGATGTAGCGGCCGCCGCCAACGGGGAGTCCGTTGGTCGCGGCTAAAAGCGCGGCGCTGCCGAGGAACTGCCGGCGGGACCAGGACGGCCCGCGGGTGGCGCCCGTCGACGGCGAATCACTCTCGGAAAATGACGGAAGCGGCATCGGGGTGCTCCTTGCTGCGTTACCGGTGAGGCGACTTCAATGCGGAACGTCTTACCCGCCGGCGCGGAAAGCGCGCAAATAGGCGACCAACTCGGCGAGCGCGGCGGCGGCAACAATCGCCTGCGCATCAGCGCGCGTCGCGCCGGGACATTCGATCCGTCCACTGTGAAGGGCAACGAAGCGCCCGCGTCGTCGGTGCGCCAGCGCCCACCAGGCAAACGGTTGATCCACTCCCGCCGCCGCGTGCGGTTCGGCGTACCCGGTGGTGGCCACGGCGAGATCGCTGCCAAAGAGTTTACTGGCGCCGCGCGCCATCTGTTCCGCGACCGCGGCGGAGACGCAATTCACCCGCTTGGCAACAACGCGGTCGACCCCCAGCAGCGCGACTTTTTGGTCGATGTCATAGGCGGTTATTCCGCCGAGAAAAAAATCCGACGCGCCCGAGGTCGCGCCAATTTCCGCCTGCACGCGGCCACACGTGAGGCTCTCCGCCACCGCGAGCATCAAGCGGGGACGGCGGGTCAGCAGCGTTTTAAGCTCGAGGGCGATGGCGGGCACGGGGGGTCTATTTGTAGGTCAGGATCGGCAGCGCGTTGCCGGGTACGAGTAGCGGCCCCGCCAGAAAAACCTGCGGCGAAACGGGGTCCACCACGACCAAAACCCCATGTGCGTCATTATCCCCAAACGTCTCGACTCGCGTCACATTGGTAAGTTGCGCCTCTTTGGTCTCAAAGGGAATGGCCGGATCGTAGCGATACCGGTGTTCGTCGGCATGCACAATCAACACCGGTTTTTTGAAACGGCGCGCCTCGGCTTCGAGCGTCGCCGTGAAGTTCGCAAAGGCCGCGGTACGCGCGACCGCGGTTGGCCCCTTTTTGAACGGCATCGCTTGGAAGAACAACCCGACCGCGGGCGCATTGGCCTCGCGCGCGGCCGCAAAGGTCGCGCGCATCCACGCCGCGTTGGCCGCGTCGCGCTCTTGGAATTCCGCCACGGCGCCGGCCCGCTGGGGCTGATCATTGTTGTTGCTCCCGACCATGTGAATCGTGGCGAAGACCACGCCATTGTGGGTCCAGCGGGCGTTCTCCACGAACTTGGCGTACGCCGCGTCGCGCCGCTGGGTGATCAGCGGGATCGGCGCGCGCCCGAGGCTGCGCTCCTCTGCAAAGTAGATCTTCCGAACCTTCTGCAGCCAGACCAAGGGGTCTTCCGACGGAAAGTCGCGGTGCACATCCGTCCATTCGTTGTCGCCGGGCGTGTACATGACAGGACCGTCGATCGAATTGAACCAGGTCCGCACCTGGAGCAGGAACGCTTCACTCGGCGCTTCCGAGCCACCCTTGGTGTCGCCACAGTGGACGGTAAAGGCCGGGGCGTGTCGGTTAATCTCCGCGAGCAGCCGCTCATAAGCGGGATAGTTCTGCGCGCCGTACGGCAGGCAGCCCATCGCGGCGATGCTGAAGCGCTCCGCCGGCGCCGCGTGGGCGCCGCAGAGTGCGAGCAGGCACAACGCGCCAGCCGTGATACAGTGATGACGTTTCATTTTATTTTAATTCCACGCCGACCGGACAGTGATCGCTGCCCATCACCTCGGGCGAAATCCACGCGCGCTGCAACGCCGGCCGGAGCTTCTCGCTGGCGACAAAGTAGTCGACGCGCCACCCGATGTTTCGCGGACGGCAATTCATCATCTGGCTCCACCAGGTATAGTGGTTGGGGCCTTTTTCAAACTCGCGAAAAGTGTCCACAAATCCACTGGCGAGCACCTTGGAAAAATTTTCCCGCTCCTCTTCCGTAAAGCCCGCATTGCGGCGATTCGTCTTCGGATTGGTCAGGTCGATCTCGGTGTGCGCGACATTGAGGTCGCCGCAAAAGAGCACGGGCTTTCCTTTTTTTCCCAACTTCAACAGGTAAGCCAAAAAGGCGGGATCCCATTCTTTCGTGCGATAATCCAGCCGGGTCAGCCCGCGTTGGGAATTTGGCTGATACACGTTCACCAGAAAAAAATCGGCGAACTCGGCCGTGATCACCCGGCCTTCGTCGTCATGGCCGGGCAGCCCGATGCCCAGCGTCACCTGCTTTGGCTTGATGCGACTGAAGATGATCGTGCCGCTGTAGCCTTTCTTCACGGCGGGATTCCAGAACAACTCGTATCCCGCGGGCCAGGCGATGTGCTGCGCGTCACCGGGATGCGCCTTGGCTTCCTGCAGGCAAATCACGTCGGCTTGCGCATCCGCCATGTATTCCAGCAGCCCCTTCTTGAGGGCAGCGCGCACCCCGTTCACGTTCCACGAAACCAGTTTCATTTGCGCCGTTTCAACGCCGCCCGGTTGGCCGGCGCAAACCCTTTCGCTGAAGGCGGCATGACACACCCCGCTGCACGTCCCCGTTGCCATGGGCCCGCTTCCCGCAAAACTCCCGTCCCAACGCGTCCCGCCCCCGGCGGACCGCGCCTCCTTTTAACTTCGATGTCCGTCTTCACTTCCCTGCCCCTTGGCCAACGCATCCCGGAAACTTCGCACGCGGTATCGTGCAGCTTGCCGACGTTGCGCGACGTGCGCGGCTATGAGGAAAAAAATCCCGCGACGATGCGCGCCCTCACTTCGGGATATCCGAGGTTTGTCGTGCACCCCTTTACCCGGGAGCTCGTGGCGCATTTCACCGCGACGGACGCGGCGCTGTACGGGCGGAGCCTGTGGCTCGCCTCATCCGGGAGCATGGCGCGCGCACTCATCGCGCACTTGGAAAAGGGTGGATTTTCGCCGCGCGGTTTTCGCGACCGCGGCCTCCATGGCGTGTCTCATCCCCACTCCGCCGAGGGCTTCGCCCGCGCCAAGACCTTCCTGCAGAACATCGGCGGATTTCTGTCCTCGCGGGAGGCGGAAGATCATCTCGTCCGGTTGGGCCTTCGCGCCAGCCCGGTTGCCGAGCCGACTTTTGCCGGTGATGCCCCCGCGGAAATCCGCCGCGTGCTGCGCCGCGCGCTGCCGGCGTGTGCCGATGCGGACCTGTTGCCGGCCAACTCGGGCATGAATGCGGTCTATGCCGCCTTTCGCGCGGCGGCGGATTTGCAGGCGGCGCGCGGTCGCACCGTTTGGATTCAGCTCGGGTGGCTTTATCTGGATACGATCGCCATTCTGAAAACCTTCACCTCATCGCCGGCGGATTATGTCTACGTGCGGGATCCCCTCGACTGGGAAGGCATCGAGCGGATTTTTTCGCGTCATGGTTCCCGCATCGCCGGCGTCTTCGCGGAGCTGCCCACCAATCCGCTCATCCAAACCCCCGATGTGCCCGCGCTCGCGGCGCTCTGCCGGCGGCATGGGGCGCGCCTGCTGGTCGATCCGTCCATCGTTTCGGTGTTCAATCTCGACGTCTTGCCGCACGCCGACGTGCTGGTTTCCAGCCTGACGAAGTACACCGCCAGCGAAGGAGACGTTCTGGCCGGGCTGATCGCGATCAACCCGGCCGGGCCGGACTCCGCTGAGCTTCGCCGCCGGGCGAGCGCGGCGCTCGAGCCGGTCTACCCCCGCGACCTGGCGCGGCTGGCCCACGAGATTGGCGAGACCGAATCGGTGCTCGCGCGCATTCACGCCAATACGGCGCGCGTCGCGGCGTTCCTGGAAACCCACCCGAAGGTGCGGGACGTGTATTGGGCGCTGCATCCGGCTTCGCGCGAAAATTATCTTCGCCTGGCGCGCGCGCCCGACGCCGTCGGCGGCATGATCTCGTTTACGCTGCGTGAACCGATGGAGCCGTTTTACGACCGGCTGCGGCTGCCGAAAGGTCCGAGCTTCGGGATGAAGACGACCCTCATTTGCCCCTACATGTATCTGGCGCATTACGATCTGGTGACCACTCCGGCGGGCATCGCCGAGCTCTCGGCCAGCCACCTCGACCCGGATCTGCTTCGCCTGTGCTGTGGCGTGGAACCGGTGGAAGAAATTATTGGGGCTCTCGCGGAGGCGTTCGCATCGCCGTGACGTCGATCCGGAGACTCTGGATTCGCCGCCCAACGCATTCGAAACTCCGATCCTCCGCGTGTCCTCCTCTCCGCATTGCACGCTGGCGATCAAGGCCATCCCCAATGCTCCGCGCAACGAAGTCGTCGGCTGGCTCGGCGAGGCGTTAAAGGTAAAAATTCACGCGCCGCCGCTCGAGGGCCGCGCCAACGACGCGTTGTGTGAATTCCTCGCGGACGAGCTCGATCTGCCGCGGCGGGCGGTGACCGTGTTGCGCGGCGACACGTCGCGGCAAAAAGTCGTACAGATTTCCGGCCTGACGCTGGCCGCGGTTAAAGCGGCGTTGGGCGTCTGAGTGCGATCGCTCCCGCCACGGGTAACGTCGCAGAAAGGCGCCACTCGGTGCGCGAGCGCGCTGCAAGGACCCGTACCGAGCCGGGTCCTTCGCCCTCCCGGAGCGGAGAACGAAGGAAGCGGCGAAGACAGCGGCGGCGCTTACCGCAACAGCCAGGCAACCGCGTCCTGCGGGCCGGCTGAGGCGCCGGCCACGCTGAGCTGCCCCGTCTTGCCGGAGGCGCGATAAAGATCCGCCACCAACGCGGGTTCACGCGCTTCGCCCGCGACCCAGAGCGGATGCGGCGCGCCCAACGCCAGCAGACCGGGGACGTCGAGATACTTGGCGCCGCCGGGCAAGAACATGGGGTCGCGATAATCCTGCAACTGGGAGAACCGGAACCCGCCCGTGTCGATGGCGGCGCGATCGATGGCCGCTCCGGCCAGCCCGCGAGCCGCCGCGACAATGGGACCGGCGCGACCAAAGCCCGCCACCGACACCGAGGTGGCAACCGATGCTCCCGGACCTTTGGTGGTGCGCAGCAGTTTTA